>QCUM01000026.1 GCA_003210735.1 Synechococcus sp. AG-679-D13 | reverse complement strand
CTTCCAGAGTGATGGGCCCTTCTCCCTGCGCAAGTTTCAGAACTTTCTCGATAACCAATTGCCGCAGGAGGTTTTCCGCTCCAAGGGGATCCTCTGGTTCCAGGAGAGTGAGCGCCGTCATGTGTTCCACCTGGCTGGCAAGCGCTTTTCCATCGACGACACCGATTGGACTGGTGTTCGCAAGAACCAACTGGTGATGATCGGACGCGACTTGGATCACGACACACTGCGGCAGCAGCTGCAGGACTGTGTTGCATCCGAGACCAGTAACAGTCCGGCCTGAACAGGCAATAGCAGGATGTTCCGACTAAGTTGGCACGATGGAGAACACCGCAATGGCTGAACCCATCACGTTGGCTGCTGTTTTGATTGCAGCCAGCCTGTTGCTTTGGCTGCTTGCTGACTCAGACGATGACAACGGTGGAGGTGGGCTGCGCCAGCCCGTTTTGATTCCGATCCGAGTCCGAGACCAGGAGCGCTGAACCTCGCTTCGTCGTTTGATTTTTGAAAATCAAAGTTTTCAGCTGGCCATCAGATCGATAGCTGCACCTGATTTGACTTTGAGATTGCAGGGCATATGAGGGGGGTAATCCCTTTCAACCGGGCAAGTTGCTCGAATGATCAATTCACCCATACGAACGCGGTATTCCCAGAGGTCTCCAAGAAATTCCCTGCCAACAATGGAGGCATGGCCACCATCATCGGCGACGATCTCAATATCCTTCGACTCAACCAGAACACAGCAGTTGTCCTCAGATGCGGTCGTTGCCCCCATCCGAATGTCCTGGTCACTCAGATCGCCCAGGGGACATGACCATTGATCAGGCTGAATCGATTGAGCCGGAATAACGTTGCGCTGCAGAACGAACGATCCGACAAACGGTGTTGCAGGCGTTCGAACAATGTCCTGCGGCGATGCGCACTGGTGGAGCACTCCATCTCGCATCACTGCGACCCGATCACAAATGGCCAAAGCCTCGTCGGGATCATGGGTCACGATCACTCCACTTGCGTCGCAGGCCTCCAGAACTGCGGAGAGTTCACTGCGCAGTCGGAGACGAACTTCTACGTCCAGGCTTGAAAAAGGTTCGTCAAGCAGAACAACCCTGGGCGATGGGGCCAAAGCACGCGCCATTGCCAAACGCTGGCGCTGTCCACCCGAGAGTTGGTGGGGATAACGCTGTTCCAGCCCCTCAAGTCCAAGCAGTGAAAACAACCAGGCCACGCGCTCGTCGCCCTTCCCCAGAGAAAGACCGAAGCGAGCATTCCTCCATGCATTCAGATGGGGGAAAAGGGCGTAATCCTGGAAAACCATGCCAACACCGCGTCGCTCCGGTGCCAACCAGGCACCATCACCAGCCACCAACTGCTGCCCCAACTGAACTGAGCCATGTTCAGGCCTCTCAAAGCCTGCAATGAGACGAAGCAGAGTTGTTTTTCCACAACCTGAGGGCCCCAGCAATCCAACCAGCTCTCCGGGAGCAACTTCAAGATCGACACCGCGAAGTGTCCAGGCCTCAGCAGAGTTGCTGTAGCGGTGCCACACACCGTTCAGAGCAACCGTTGAGCCTGCAGACAAAACAGATCTTTCAAACATTCCATTTTTGTGAATCACGGCTTTGACTAGACGTATTAAATGATCAGCTTGAGCGTGAGATTTAATCCGTGTCGTGCCGTCTGATCAGCCAGGAAACAGCCGAATCATCACTTGAATCAGGGTTCCGCCAAGACCCACCCCAACGCAAAGAGCTGCCAACACAGTTGACAAAGGCAATGGCTGTTCCATCTCATCAACAAACCACGACACCATTCAGCCTCCTTGCTGGCCTGAGAAGTGACTGTGCCTGGAACAACTGAGCAACATCGCAGATCACACAATCGCGAGAATCAATAGCCCTGAACCAACGCGAATGTGCAGCGTTGAGCGATACGAATCAGCCCGGTTGAGCATGCATTCAGCCCAGGTGATTTCGAGCTCGTCCTGAACTGCAACCCTCAAGACACTGCCAAACTGAACTGAAGCTTCGAGTGAATGCAGCGATGCAGAAGAGATCGCGTGGATCATTCGGATCGCTTCTTGGAGAGTGGCGTTCCAACATCAGTCGTTCCGTTCTGGTGATCGGCGCAGCGTTGATTGCCCTGCTGGCGATCTGGCCCCTGGTCACCCTGGTCATCGAGATGGCGGGGTCGCTCAATCAGGAAGGCTCCGGCCTGAGCTCTGATGGCCCCCTGATGGTCCAGGGGACCATTCAACTCCTGCTGGGAACAGCTTTTGTCGGAACCATCCTGGGGGCGACCAATGGCTGGCTGCTGTCCAACTGCCGCTTTCCAGGTCGTCGATGGCTGCGCATCGCCCAACTGATCCCTCTGGCCACCCCTGCTTATCTGCTCTCCGCAACTTTGGTGGATCTGTCGACCCGGGAGGGATGGCGCGTCTACGGCATGGGATGGGGCATCGTCGTGATGGCGTTGACGACCTATCCCTATGTCTTCCTGCTGACAACAGAGAGCTTTTCCGTTGGCAGTCGTCGACAGCTTGAAGCCTGCCGGAGCCTGGGAGTTGGTCCCTGGGCATCATTCAGGCGTGTCGCACTGCCCATTGCAGCTCCGGCCATCGGTGCCGGGGTGGCCCTGATGGGGATGGAGACCATCAACGAGCTCGGTGCCGTGCAACTGCTTGGCATTCCGAGCCTGTCAGCCGGAATCCTTGAGACCTGGCAGGCGGAGGGGAATCCCACCGGGGCGATCGGCCTGGCTCTGATCACGCTTGTCATCGTCCTGGCCCTGGTGATGACGGAACGGATTCTGCGCCGTCGCAGTCGTCGCTGGAGCGACGGGGTCGCAGGCGTTGACGCAACCACCTGGAAATTGCACGGCATCCGAGCCGCCACAGCTCAACTGCTGGCACTGCTGCCCCCCCTGTTCACGCTGGGGACCCCGCTTCTGTGGATGGTCACCAACCTCGATCAACTGGGAAGCGGTTTCAACGACGACCTGTTCAACCTGAGCCTCCGCAGCCTGCTGCTGGGTCTCAGCGCTGCTGTGCTTGCTGTCGGCATTGCCTTGTTACTCGCCATCGCCAAGCGCTGGAGCGACGCGCGTTGGCTCCAGAGCCTCACCTTCCTTGCCGGCACGGGCTATGCCATTCCAGGCACCGTACTGGCTCTGGCCCTGCTGCTCACTGGTGCTCCGTGGCAGCTGGCTCCGGTTGTGCTGCTCCTTTGGGGCTACAGCGACCGCTTCCTCGCAGTGGCCAAAGGAGGGCTCGATGCAGCCTTGGAGCGCATCAGCCCGAGCCTGGATGAAGCCGCAACTGGCCTGGGATTTCAGTGGCCACAGGTGCTCAAGAATGTCCACCTGCCACTTCTGCGAGGACCGATCACGGTGGGATTGCTGCTGGTTTTCGTGGACACAGTGAAGGAGCTGCCGCTCACATTCGCGCTTCGGCCCTTCGACTTCGACACCCTCTCGGTTCGGGTTTATCAGTACGCAGGCGACGAGCGCCTTGCTGAAGCAATGCTGCCTGCCTTGATGATTCTGGTACTGGGATTGATCGCATCCTTGGCTCTCGTGCCAACACTTGAGCCTCCTGCCCAGAAGCGATAAATCCTCTGGATCTGCGTTCAGCGGGTCGATCAATCCAAGGAACGCAGCTTTGGGTTCAGACGGTTCTGCAATGAAACGCCAGCCGCCAGCAACACATCCGCTGCGGTGGAAATCAATCGGTAACTGAGCACAACCGCGAGCAGCGGTGCCTCCGCCACCCCGTCTCCCAGACGCAGCAAAAGAGTCGCCTCAAACACACCCAGACCTCCTGGGGCACCGGGAACAACCAACCCTGCGGCGTAGGCCATCGAGAAGGCGGCCAACCAGATGTTCGGGGCTGGAGGAAACATTCCGAAAGCCATCAGGCAGCAGGCGAAGCCACTGAACCGGATCAGAACAAAAACAAGCTCGATAACCAGTGCCCCCCAGGGGCCACCATCACGCGATGAACCCGAGAGATGGAGAGGACCTGTTCCAGCAGCTTCCAGCTGCCTGGCCTTGGCCTGCTCCAGTCGCAGCAGAACCGGCTCCCGGCAACGGGACAACATCAGGAGCAGCAGCGGAACAGGAGCCAGCAGCAGCAGACCGTTTTGCCACCCCCCGAACATCAGCAGAAGAGAGGCGGCAGCCACGATCAACAGCGGATCAAGGATCACTCCCGCCAAGGCGGGACCGGCATCGATCTGCGGACGCAAAACACGCACCCTTTCCACCAGGTGCCAGATGCCGCCGGGAAGGTACTTGAGCAGATTGCTGCGCACGAAAAAAGGAACGAGAGCGATGCCCTGAGGCCGATGCCCCAGCCACCGCATCACCTCCTGCCAGGCCAATCCATTGATCGGGATGCTGGCCCCCGTCAGGAGCAGGCCGAGACACAACCACCCCCAACCGGTTCCATCCAGGTGGATCAGGCGCAACTGCTCCCCCTGCTGGACAAGAGCAACGGCGATGAAGCCCAGGCTGGCGGCCGTGATCCAGTGCTTGGGCTTGGGCAGCCGAGGCATCACCAGCTCCAGGGCTCTGAAGTCTCAAACTCCGCGGCAGCTGCGGCCTGGCGCAACTCCTCCACAGTGCAACCACTGGACTTGCTGAGGCTTTGCAGATCTTCGGCTTCAGGCTTCACACTGCAACGGCCGTCCGGCTTCTGCACCTGCTTGGCACGAAGCCGCCCCCAGGGTGTACGCAACGAACCACTGCGTCGGGGCAGCAGCCAGCGCCCCTGGGAGCGCTCCCGTAAACCAATGCTCGAACCCGCGGACCACCAGATGTCACGCAATGACTCGGCAAGTCCAGGTGGCAAGAGAGCCGTGATCGCCAGACCCGTGCGGCTCTTTTTCATCTGAAGGGGATGACAGGCCACATCCACAGCTCCACCAGCGCGCAGCTGATCCACCAACAGTGCAACATCTTCAGGGGAAGCGTCGTCGATCCATGCTTCCTGCACCACCAGGGGTTGCCAGCGCGGGGCAACTGCAGAGTTCAGTCTGTCGTCCTGGCTTAGGCAGAGCCTCACGAGGTTGGGGCGGTCCAGCTGGCGGTGCCCCAGTCCGACGCCAATTGCCGCAGGCGTAAACACCGATGGTGGGTTGAAGCTATCGGCAAGCACTCCCACCAGCGCCAATCCAGTTGGAGTGGTGAGCTCTCCCTCCGGCAGGGCTGTGTCCTGCCGCAATGGGACCCCATGGGCCCTGGCCAGCTCGAGGACCGCCGGCACCGGCACTGGCAACAACCCATGGGCCGTGCGCACGCTGCCGCGACCTGCCGGAGGGGGATCACAAGACAGGTGTCTCGGGGAAAGATGGGTCACTGCCGCACAGACACCCACGACATCCACCAGCGCATCGATGGCCCCGACTTCGTGGAAGTGCACTGTTTCGACGCTGCAGCCATGCACCCGAGCCTCGGCCTCCGCCAGGGCCGTGAACACGGCAAGAACCCTGGCCTTGAGATGGGTGTTGAGCGCCGTATCGACAATCCGCTGGCGGATGTCAGCCCACTGACGGTGGGGAGGATCAGGCTCAAGCCCCTTCACACTCAGCCTTCGCCCTCGCAGGCCGCCACTTCGAGCTTCCATGAGGTCAAGGCGGACTAGCTCACTGAGCCCGAGCTGATGAAGTGGATCTTGGACCACGGCCATCGGCACCCCAAGATCGAACAGAGCAGCCAAAAGCATGTCCCCAGCCAGGCCAGTCGGGCAGTCGATATGCAGGGATGCGACTGGCGCAGATGTCATCGCCCCAGACGCGGGGCCTCCGTCAGCAGCGCATCCGCACGCTGATCAAGAGCCGATCGGCCCTGACGCAACGCCTGCTCGATTTCACGACGAGCGCGCCTCTGCTCCCGTTGAGCCGTCTGAACGTCATGACCCGACAACCCCCAGAGCTGACCCAGCAAGGCCCGATCGTCAGCTCCACCACGAGCCTGGCCGTACACAACGGTCTCGGCAGCAATCCCCGCCTGAAGCACACGGCTCCAGCGGCGCAGATCCTCCAGGGGCATTCGAACACTTTCCGGAACCGTGAATTCCGTGGCACCACAGCTGCGCAGTCCCGCCTTGAGGCAAGCGAGGGTGCCGACCATCACGCGCTCAACGGGCAGTTGCTCCTGCTCTGCGATCAAGACATGTCCGGCCTCATGCACGGCGATGCGACGCAAGCGACTCTCACCGCCCGGTAGAGCTTCCGCCATGACATGACCACCCATGCCCTGCCATGTGGCGGCATCAACGCTCAGCAAAACCAGGCCACCGCCAACGGCAACGACGATCCAGGCCGCTGAGATCCCCAAGACAGGGCCGAATGCACCCAGGCCGGTGATACCTGCAACAACGAGTCCTGCTCGCAAGGCACCTGTTGAACCCTCACCGGCATCTGCCATCAGCCGCGACTACCCGCTGGAGCCCGACCACGACCACTCTTGGACTTGCCACCTCGGGTTGGCATCGGCGCGATCACTTCATGGGATTCCAGATGCAGCTCCTGACCGGAACGACGAACGTCCAGGCTGACGAAATGGCGCAGGTGTTCAAGGGGGAGTTCACCCTTGATCTGCAACTTGAAGGGCAGTGGCCTCTGGCCGTCAGCCCTGGCCTGCTGGCGAACTTTGACCACCAGTTCACCACTCTCGGGCTTGGTGAAGATCAGTTCCCCACGGATGGAGAAGAAGTCATCGCCCTCAGGGAGGGTGTCGTCAGCATCGCTTTGATCAGGAGACAGCGTGCTGGGCTCCCAAACACCTGCGATCTGCAGATGGAGATGGTCGCTCTCACGACAGCGTGGATAGGTCACCCAAAGGTGGGGCTCGTCCATGGCCAGATGGCGCCGCATCAAGGTCAGCACCCGACCCAGTACCACCGCCTCGATCTCCTTGCCATCCGCATCAACCAGAACACCTCGGGTGAGTTGTTCTGCATCGGTCGGTTTATAGATGCCACGCACCACACCAATGGCCCGGTACTGCAAGGGTTCTGTAACCGGAGAAATAGGGTGATTGCGCATTGATTGAGGAGTCCGGGCAATTCAAAAGCCCTCCCAATGACTGTAGCCAGCTCAGTCATTGCTTCTCAGAATGAACCCAGAAATCAAGCGGAAATGCCCCAGCCACGCCGAAGTCTGGTGTTGAGTGCAGCACTGGTTTCGGCCGCCGTTGCCGGCTGGCTTTCCGCAAGCTCACTGGCATCAAAGAGTGCGGAAACGGGCAACGAGATTGCCGCTGATCAACAGGTCACGGAGCTTCTGAACCGGATGCACAGCGGAGAACTATCCGGCAGTGATCACCGTTCGCTTCTGGAACGACTTCTGTCGCTTGGACGCCTGGAAGAAGCGCGACGGGTGCTGCCTCCCCTGCTGGTCGAACACCCTCATCAAATTCCACTGGCGCTGCTCATGGCCGACCTGCTCCGCCAAACCGGAGCTCCGGAGACAGCGCTCCGTGAGCTGGATCAATTGCTGTCGCTTCATCCAAACCATCCCGATGTGATGCAGATGCGGGTTCTGGTTGATCTCCAGCAGGGCCGAAGCAATGAGGCGACAGTTTGGCTGCAGCAAAAGTTCCAGGCATTGCCAGCGGGAAAGCGCACCCCTGTTGGGCTGCTTATGGCAGACTTGGAGATTCAGCAAGGCCGCCAAGACCAAGCAGCTGTGCTGTATCGCCAGTTGGCTGCGGAAACCACCGGTGATGAGCGACCTGTCCTGGCCTTAGCAATGCTCCGTGGCGAGCAGGGACGTATCCAGGACATGCAGGTGTTACTGCATGAAGCGCGGCGTCGAAGGGGGAGTGAGGGGGTGGGAGACCCATTGATCGATGCCGTTGGAGCGCGATGGGGCCTTCAAGCCTCGAGACAGCGGCCCCCTCATCCGACTTCGAAGCTTTAGGGAGTCTCCTGCTGAAAATTTTTCAGGGCAGCATCGATGGCATCCGACGGCGGAGTGGCGTCGTTCATGGACTCTGACCTCCGCAGACGGTTGATCAGATCCATGGGATTGGCCGCATCCAAAATCGGCCCTGATCCGCCATCGGTACCGTTTCCGAAAATCTCCTGCTCCTCTTGGTTCTGGTAGACGGGATCAATCTGAGCAACCGCTCGCTCCACTCCAAAGAAGAGTGTCGTGATGAGGGTCAGAACAACGGCCGCGGAACGATGAGACATCGGCGTCGAAATCGTGCGGAGATGCTAATCGTCACCTTCGGATAAGGCTCAACTGTGCAGATTGCCACTTGGAACGTCAATTCTGTACGCACCCGGCTGGAGCAGGTGCTGTCATGGCTCGAAACGGTTAAGCCCGATCTGTTGTGCCTGCAGGAGACCAAAGTTGACGACCCTCTGTTCCCAGCCGCAGCCTTTGAGACTGCGGGATGGAACGTACAGATCCATGGGCAAAAGTCGTACAACGGCGTTGCCCTGCTGAGCCGCGAGCCCCTTGAAGACGTTCGCTTCGGCTTTCTTGGCGAGCTGCCGAATGACGCGGATGCCGATCAGTTAGGTCAACAAAAGCGGGTGATCAGTGCCCTGCTGGATGGAGTTCGTGTGGTCAACCTCTACGTGCCCAACGGCTCAAGCGTGAATTCGGACAAATATCTGTACAAACTCTCTTGGCTGGCTTGCCTCAAGCGCTACGTCGAAGCTCAGTCAGAAAGGGGTGAGCCGCTTTGCATGGTGGGGGACTTCAACATTGCCCCTGAGAATCGGGATATCCACGATCCAGAGCGGCTAAGTGGCGGGATCATGGCCACTTCGGCGGAACGTGAAGCATTGAACGCTGCGTTGGGGGATCGTCTTGCGGACGTGTTTCGCGTGTTTGAGCCGGATGCAGGCCACTGGAGCTGGTGGGACTACCGCACCGGAGCCTGGAACATGGACCGCGGCTGGCGGATCGATCAGATCTATCTCTGTGAAGAGCTGATGGGTTTGGCTCGGAGTTGCATCATCCACAAACAGGTGCGCGGCAACACCCAACCCAGCGACCATGCCCCGGTGAGCGTAGAGATCGACTGGCCGCCCGCTGAGGACGATGACGCCTCTGATGAAGACCTCTTCTTCTGAAGGTCCTGTTTCAGTCGAGCGCTCAGCCGCGACGAAGGAAATCCTTGGGCGATGGCCGCAGCGGAGCACCGCTGACCTCTCTTTGATGGGCTCCGCCAGCACCGAAAGCGGCGGAATGTGACGTTCCGGAGTCAGACCGTCACAGTCGTAACGGAGGGGCTCCTGACGTTCGGCAACGACAGATAGCGGAGGGAGTTGAAAGCGGAGATCCCTCTCCAGCGCTGGCCAGTCGCGGACAACCCCCTGTGTTCAGATTCATAGACACCAGAAAGACAATCGGTGTCATCCGATGCGTTCGAGATACATGCCTGACGGAAGCGGGCAATCCTGGGTCAGGATGTTGCACGGTTTGCATCAGCCCCCCTTGGCGTCGGTTCCCGTGACAACACCCGCGTTGAACACCACCCGCTCCCAGGCCATCTTCGATGAAGCCCAGAGCCTCATGCCCGGAGGTGTCAGTTCTCCGGTGCGTGCGTTCAAATCGGTGGGCGGCCAACCCCTCGTGTTCGACCGGGTCAAGGGCCCCTACGCGTGGGACGTGGACGGCAATAAATACATCGATTACATCGGCAGTTGGGGACCAGCCATCTGCGGCCATGCCCATCCCGATGTGATCGCATCTCTTCAGGAGGCCATTGAAAAGGGCACCAGCTTCGGAGCACCCTGCGCCCTGGAGAACACATTGGCGGAGATGGTGATCGATGCTGTCCCCAGCGTGGAGATGGTTCGCTTCGTGAACAGCGGCACCGAGGCCTGCATGGCTGTACTGCGTCTGATGCGAGCTTTCACCGGTCGCGACAAAGTGATCAAGTTCGAAGGTTGCTACCACGGCCACGCGGACATGTTCCTGGTCAAGGCAGGGTCTGGCGTGGCCACCTTGGGACTGCCCGATTCCCCTGGCGTGCCAAGGAGCACCACTGCCAACACCCTCACCGCCCCTTACAACGATCTGGAGGCAGTCAAGGCCCTGTTCGCCGAAAACCCCGATGCCATTTCGGGTGTGATCCTCGAACCGATTGTTGGCAATGCGGGATTTATTCAGCCGGAACCCGGCTTCCTCGAGGGATTGCGCGAACTCACTAAGGAGAACGGCGCCCTGCTTGTTTTTGACGAAGTGATGACTGGTTTCCGCATCAGTTACGGCGGCGCGCAAGCCCATTTCGGGGTCACACCTGACCTCACCACGATGGGCAAAGTGATCGGCGGCGGCCTCCCCGTGGGCGCATATGGCGGCCGAGCCGACATCATGGCGATGGTTGCTCCCGCGGGGCCGATGTACCAGGCCGGCACCCTCAGCGGCAACCCGCTGGCGATGACCGCTGGTATCAAGACCCTTGAACTGCTCAAACAGCCCGGCGCCTACGACAAACTCACAGCCACCACCCAGAAATTGGTTGCTGGTATTGAGGAAGCAGCCCAGACCGCAGGGCTGCCGATCACAGCCGGCAGCGTGAGTGCGATGTTCGGCTTCTTCCTCTGCAAGGGTCCAGTCCGGAACTTCGAGGAAGCAAAGGCAACAGATGCCGAGCGTTTCGGCAAACTGCATCGCGCCATGCTTGAAAGAGGGGTCTATCTCGCCCCGTCTGCCTTCGAAGCAGGTTTCACCTCGTTAGCTCATTCCGACACTGACATCGAAGCGACAATCAATGCCTTCCGCGAAAGCTTCGCGGCTGTGGCCTGATTCAGTCAGGAAACTGTGCTGGCCGATTTGCCACCTCCCACTCCTCTGGTCTGCACCATTGAGACGGTTGAAGCTGAGTGGTCTCATCAGCCAGTAGCAGGCATCCGTGAGCTGAAACATCAACAGTTCGTTCTGCATCAAGGCTCAGTGCCCTATATCGAGCCCCGCACAGTTATTGACAGCAGAATCACCACTCTTGTCGATCGCTTCAGCAGTTCCGGGGTCGACCAAGATCATCCTGCGGAGATCACTTACAACTGGTCGTTCGATGCTCCTTTAGGGCTACTTGAATTAGAGGATGCAAAGAATTCAGAACACACGTCGTCCTATTCGATCGTGCTTGTCAGCGGCAAGCTGACCATCCACGACCGGTTGAATTTCGAGCTCAACCAACATTCGAAACTCACCGAAGCGAATGGCACCCGAACCCTGAACAGTCTTCAGGAAACAGCAACAGGTCGCTGTCGCGAGCAGGGGTGAATCTCTGCTCACACACACCCGACTTTTCATCATCGGGAAGATCGCAACAGATGAATCCCAGCCACCCCGAGTGATATCAACGCCGCAGCCTGGGGTATCAGCCAGATGGATACGGATGCCAAGAACAGAGCGTTACTGAAAGAAGACTTACTGCGACAAAGCGGAATTGATCAGCAACAATCAGAAAACCTCACCAAGACTATATTTCCATAATTTTTCACCGTAAATCCAAAACGATTGGCACCCATTGACGTTAATCAACCAACATTAGGAGCCACAGAATCAACAGCGTAGATCGCATAGACAAGCATTTGGCCGTTAAAGCTATACAGAAGAGCATTCTGTTGCCATGATCAAGTCAGCACGGAGCACCAAACTTGGCCGACCTTTCAGCCATCGTCACATCGGTTTATGTGCCGATCGTGGCTGCTGTTGGCAGTGGAATGCTTATCAGCAAACTCCTAGTCTCTTACGGAGGAGCTTGGGGTGAAAGCAACAGCAGACGGATACCAGCTGTCCTCGCGCAATTTCTATTGCGGATCGGAATCCCTATCGGAATTGCCAACTTCGTACGGAGCGCTGAACTCTCAGCAAGCGCATGGATTGCCCCAATCACCGCAAGCCTGGCGATCGCACTTGGATTGCTCTTTACGTCCTACATTCTTGGAGCCAAAAGCTCAATCCTGACACGTACAAGGCGCAGCTTTCAACTCAGCAGCTACGTGGGAAATACAAGTTTTATTGGATTTCCCGTGGTTTTACTTTTACCACAACTTGGGCCTAGTTACTTTGGCATTGCCGTTCTATACGACATTTGCGGCACTGTTCTTGGCGGATATGGACTGGGAACCTGGATTGCAACACGAGGAGAGAAGAAAGATGGGAACAATTCATTACGCAGCGCCCTCGTCAAGACAGGACAACTGCTTTACAAGAATCCCTCACTCATTGCATTTGGAGTAGGCATTCTACTGAAATCTGTTGAACTTCCAGATGCAATTAGCTCCATCCTCAATATCATCGCCTGGGGATCAATCATGCTTGCCCTACTGACGATGGGAATGAGGATTGAACAGCTCAGTGGTTCCGGTTCATTTCAACTTCCACTGAAAGCTGTTCTCATAAAAATGATAGCCGTTCCGGTACTTATCGGCGCCTTGCTCACGGCTTCAGGTTTTGCCGGGCCCGAACGCTTGGTCCTTGTCCTGCAAGCAGGAATGCCCTGCGCCTTTGCCACCCTGGTACTTGCCGAAAATTTCAATCTTGATCGAGAATTTACTGTACAGTCCTTGATTATCAGCAATCTCGTTTTACTTTTTACATTACCTATCTGGGTGATCGCATTAACCTCTTGGTAAAATCGACCCCATCAATGGGCACATGTGAGCAGAAATACCAAGAATTGCTAGATTTAGTTTGTGTATTGGAGCATCGCTTGAAACCGCAACTAGCCCTCGCTTCACTCCTTTTGAGCCTGACCGTTGGAGGATGCAGCTTCACAGGAGCCAACCAAGCAACCTCGCAGGCATCAAACGATCGTGAACTTTTGATTTGGTGGTCCGAGGGGTATTACCCAGAAGAAACAGATGCAATAGAATCAATCACCAGAAAATGGGAAAAAGCAACTGGCAATAAAGTAAAGCTTGTTTTTTTTAATGATGGAGAAATCTCCCAGCGGGCGACGGAAATTCTGAACGGCGGCCCTAAGCCAGATTTAATGTATGGCTATAGCGTAGGAGATAGTCATGGACCAACATTTGCCTACAAAGGATTCCTGTTGAAAACAGACGATATCATTAAAGAATTCAAGAGTGACTATTCGCCAGGAATCATTGAAAACATTACCTATCTAAACAAGGACTCTAGGAAAAGATTTCCTTTCTCCGTACCGCTTTCTGTCAGTTCTGCATATATCCATTACTGGAAGGATTTGCTTCAAGAAGCAAACGAAACAGATTTAGCAATTAATATTCCTGATACATGGAACGAGTTTTGGGAATTTTGGGGCGTTAATCAACAGAAAGCTATTAAAGCTGGATTCGTCGATATCAAAGGTATTGGACTACCGATGGCGAGTTCGACATCCGATACCCACATCCTGTTTGACTTTTTCCTAGAGGCTCATGAAGCCAAGATTATCAGTCAATCGGGAGAGCTGTTGTTGACAAAGCCAGAAGAACGCAAAAAAGTCATCCAGGCCATGGAGAACTACACTAGCTTTTACAAAAAAGGTTGGGTACCTTCCAAAGCGACTGAATGGGGAGATGTAGACAACAATATTAATTTCCTGAGCAGTTTATCCTTGATGACAGCCAATCCAACATTATCGATTCCAGGTTCTCAAACAGCGGACGAAGTTGCTTACTACGAAAGAATTGCATCCGTGGGCTGGCCCAAAGGACTCAACGGCAAAACAGTTCGCACCGATATTTCTGTCAAGCAGATGTTTATTTTTGATGGGAACAAGACGGAAGAGGCAAAATCTTTTGCACGCAACCTCATAAAACCAGAAAATTTGTCAATCTATGTCGAAGGATCCCAAGGTCGTTTTTTGCCCGTTTCAAAGAACATTTTAGAGAACCCTTTTTGGAATGAACTTCGCAATACACACATTCAAGCATCCCGTGAAACAGTTGAAAACTATAAACTTGCCTACCAAATATATAACCCCGCCTACACCGAGGTAAGACGGCAAAATATTTGGGCTCAAGCCATCGAACAAGTCTGCGTCAACAACATTCCTGTTGATGTTGCCGTTGATAACGCCATAGAATCGATTGAATCAATCTTCAAAAAGTGGGAAAGATCATGAACATATCACGTATTTCCTGCAGTGAGATCCTCATCATTTCGCTTTCAGTCACGGGATCTATTGGACTAGTTACTTACTATAGCGATACAAATGCAGTTGGTCGCCAAGCATATGAAGAGCAAAAGCAAGTTCTAATCGAGCGAGCGGAAGCATTCGCAGAAGCAAAAGATACATTATTGTCGTCGATTGCAGATCATTTAAATAGTCCAGGATTCAAAGAGCAAAGCATTAAAATATTGTCGTCTAAAAAACGTTTTCGCCCAAACAGATCAAATTTTATATCAACAACAGATGGAGATTTGGTGACAAGTCGTCTGTTTCAAACAGATCTAGAGGCGGAGAGCATATCAATCCTGACGGCAGGAGCCATTATCGCCTTATCAACAGAAACCAATAAAATAGGTCGTTACCAACCCGTCCAGAATACAACCACATATATTGACCCAGAAAAATCAATCGACGTTGGTCTGCGATTTTTCAAGGATCCTCGCGCAGGCCGTCCAACCACAACTATTGCCCTGCCAATACGGGACAATTCAAACAAACGACGGGGGTATTATGCTGTTGATATCAATCCAAAAATATTGCATGCCTCAATGTTTAAAGAAGATCAATCCAGTATTCTCTCACCTCCGGAGAATACATATGCCGTTGCTTACACATCATTGAGTCGTATCACTGTCATCCACAACCCCATTCAACCTGACCAATACCCTTCGCTTAAAAGTGAGGGTATCAACAATTCACTGAACAACAGACCGGGACCATACCTCTATCTCAATCATGAACGGAAGCCGGTTGTTGGCGCCTATCAATATATCCCTGCGGCCAATATGGGTCTTCTTGTAGAAAGAGATCAATCAGTTTTATTCAAAGAGGCGAGGAAAAGGTTAAGAAAAATCCTTGTCGTCGGTGGCTTGATATCAGCCTCTATTTTCATCATCTTGAGACGATTAAAGTCTCAGCACTCACAGAAAGCTGCATAAAACTATCGTGATCATTCAACCCAAGGAATGGATCAAGCCTTCATCACGCTTGAAAAGTAAATTTAGAGTGATCAAAACTCTTCAGTTTACGTTCACAGCTCAGATTACATTCGTCATCATACTGCTATTCTCAATTGGAAACGTGATTATATTTCGCACAACATCAGAGCGCCTGATTCGAAATACACATCTAAGGAATAGAGACCAAATCAACGGATTAGTCAGCAATATCAACCAATGGAAAGAATCAACTGTTCTGCTAATGGAGACACTAAGTAAGCAGCCTGGAATTCTCAAACTGGACAACACACAAATCAATGCATCACTAGGTCAGATCACACAATTAACACCGAACAGGGTCTGGCGAGTCTTTGATACTGAAGGGAACATGGTCTTCACAAGCCTTGATTCAGAACGCAGCCCACATCAAAAAAAGCTGCTTGAACTTAGGCATAAAGATTATGAAGGTTTCAAAAAAGCACGCAATGGCAAATTCAGCTGGAGCGTTGCATTTTTACAAGCAGGTATCAAAAATGAGGGATGCTTAAGTGCTGATCAGCCTATCTTTAAATCACCAAGCCTTGGTAATAAGTCTGAAGTAATTGGCACTCTTAGTTTCTGCTTGCCTTTAGAAAAACTCGGAGCCGCAATTGGTGTTGATGGATCAGATCAATTTAGAAGCGATCAAACCCTCAGCAACCAAACCATTGGGCGAGGACAGGCTCAAGCGATCGATGAGCCTGATTACCTTGAATTTCACCGAGGTGATTACACGGGTCGTGTGACCTATCTAATTTTTGAAAGCGGCAACATCGTCTTCCCAACTGCGTCTGATTCTCGTTTTGTACGGATCTCTATTCAGTCACCTCGCCGTCTATCAACAACTGCATGGGGAAAGTTGAACAAGCTGGTGACGCGTCGCGGCAACTTCAACACCTTTCAGGAAATCAACCTCGATGGCAATCCACTCTTGACGTTTGCAATGACGTCGTCAACCGGTAATGCCAACTGGATTGCCGTGAATGTTATCGATAAAAAAACCATCTTTGATCCACTTAACAAGGCTCTTTTATCATTACTTGCACTTCAATTTTCAACATTATTGATCACAAGTGTAGCCATTTACTATGTATGCAGGCAGCTCACGAGACCATTGAATCAAATCATTGCACGCATACAGGCCTTGAGTGATCTTGATCTCGCTTTAAGCAAGAAATTCATCATCAAAAAAGCGTGGATCAGCGAAATCAACAATGTTTCACTAGCAACCAATCGGCTTACACAGGCAATTGAATCATTTTCTCGGTATTTACCCAACGAAGTTGTGCGATCACTCCTGCTGAATGAGCGACGAGCCGAATTGGGTGGAACGTCGGAAAATGTGGCAGTTATGTTTACTGACATCGATGACTTTACATCCTATACAGAGTCAGTTGAAACGCAGGATTTATTCCGCTACCTCAATGAATATTTTACAGAGTTGACCAATCACGTCGTCGCCAACAACGGCACGATTGATAAGTATATCGGCGATTCATTAATGGTTATGTGGGGTATGCCTACACCCCTAAAGAATCCATGCGAACTGGCCTGCCAAACAGCCATTGCAGTTCGTAATGCAAGTAATGGATTAAGAGATGAGTGGGCCCAACAGAAGGCACCTCTCAAATTCAACACTCGAATCGGTCTGCACTATGGAGAAGCCATTGTCGGAAATGTTGGTGCAGCTGATCGATTTAATTACACCATGGTAGGAGATACTATAAACGTAGCGAGCCGACTTGAGGGTGCAAACAAGACCTACAAAACTAACATCATTGTCAGTGACGCCATATTGAAACAGCTTGAGCACGAAAATGCATCACACCGTTTCGCATTTCGTATGATTGGGGAAGTCACCATGAAAGGAAAAAGCAAGAGTACACTTATCTATGAACTTTATGATCAGTGTTGCTCCCTCCGCCAACCTCAGATCGAAGCGTTGGATGCTTGGAACCGAGTGAAGAAGCAAGCAATCGATCACGGCAATCGTGCAGCCTTCGAGCAAATCGAGGCTGAAAGCGAGGAACTCAGGATGCATCCGCTATTAATCCAACTCAAACAAGAGCTCGAGACTTCTGAACAGTCGACCCGTCGCACGGACGAATATCGCGACTTATCGGCAAAATCAAGAGATAGATGAATGAAGACCAAAGCCTATTTGACTGCGAAGAACTTAATCTGTTGGAGTGTTAGTTTGCACAAAACAATTCAAGACTTCTTGTCCAAGAATCCATCGACTCAGACGGATAGAATCGACTCGCAATTACTCCATAACCAATTGTGATCCCATGTAAAAACACAACTAAGCATTAATCCAACGAGCCAGCGCTTTCTCCGGAGCTTTGATCTCGCTGAGATCAGTATATAAATACTCTTGCCATTCATCTTCCGGCAAGCCTGCGAACAGCATGAGATTCAACGGGTACTGCTCCGAATCCGTGCATCGGCGGAAATCATCGCGGAACAGAAACACAGGCTTGCCGAGAGCGATCGCAACACCCAGTTCCACCATCACACCTTCATCGGGCGGCGTTCCATTGACGATCGCGAAGAAGGCGTCGGCATCACGCACATCCTGAAGATCGCGTTGAGCCACACGGTAGGCCCAGCCCGACTCCGCCAGGTCCACCTGACCATTGCGAGCGAACGGTTCCCACACCTCCAACCCGAGCGATTCCAGAGCCTTGACGAACTCCGGCAGCAGCAGCCGCTTCCACTGGGCTGAAAAGCCATAGGGAGAAGCGAGATAAATCGTTCGGCCGTTCATCGGTGCCCCTGACGTGAGTTCTGATAGGAGAGCTCATCGGCCATGGCCTGCGCCCGATTTTCCCAGGGGAACAAAAGCCATTCCGAATGCTCCGTGACCACTGCTGCCTGCCACCACAACGGCGGGCACTTGCTGACCCAAACAGCGAATCGGGCATTGGGGCAGCGAGCATGCAAAGCCTGAAGCGTCCGACCTGTCTCATAGACATCGTCCACGATCAGAGCATCAGGTACTGGATCGGAAAGCAGCGGCTGTTGCAAGGCATGGCTGAGGGCCACCGCCAAGCAGAGACCGCCCCTGGGGACCCCATAGATGCCTGTCATCGGAATCGCGGCGTACCGCTTCGCCAGTACTGCAACAGCCTGATCAAACTGCGTCCAGCTGAGCTCCTTCATGGCCGGGAGAATGGCATGCGATGCATCACGACACAGCATGCCCAGCGACATCCCTGCTCAGGAACAGACACGCAAATGGTTCCGCAGCCACTTGCTCAACCGAGAAGTGGAGCTGCAGGAGCTCTATGACCTCCCGCAGGCAGAACTCGATCTGCTGATGGCAGAAACAGCAGAAATCCGTTCCGACCCTGAAAACAAGGGTCGCAGCCACGGCCGCTGGTGTACAGCCGGCTACGTCCTTGAGCTTGCCCGCATCATCGACGCCCGTCGGGACTGAACCATTCAGTGCATCTTGTCCTGAGCGGCGGCAGCTGGATCGAGCATTCCCATGAGACGCAGCCACTCCTCGGATTCGAGCAACCCCTGTTCCCGAAGTCGGTTCAGCACCTGAGGATCCACAGGCAGACGGGTCAAGTCCATGACCGAACGACAGGCCCGCAACGACTCCACAAGAATTGTCTGAGTGGCCAGCTCAGGGGTAAGCCCAGGAAACCGGCTTTGCATCTCGTCAATCATCCGAGAGGCTGCGTCCTTATCCATCTGTCGCGAGAGTTGATGGGATCGACTCAACGTTATCGACAAATAAATGGGTCAACAGCAGATCGATTGCCAAGCTTGAACATGCTCCAGCAGTTGCTTTTCAGATAAAGAACGCGATGCTTCAGATAATTCATCATCAAGAGCGCGATGTTCATCACTGTTTTTGGACAGAAAGGTGGTGTCGCCAAAACATGCAGCAGCGTGCATATCGCCGCGGGCTGGAGCCAAAAGCAAAAAAGGGTGATCCTTGTTGATGCAGACCGCAATCGCTCGGCAACGGCTTACGGCGCGAGAGGACTGTTGCCATGCCCCGTCGTGCCGATTGAAGCCGCAGCAAAAGCAACACGGGCGGCAGAGATCGTCGTGACCGATGGACAGGCCAGTAGCAACGATGAGGAGTTAAAAAATCTGGTTGAAGGGTCCGACTTCATTCTTCTCCCGACCACCACACAAAGCCGCTCCATCGAGTTAACCGTTGAGATGTCGCAGATGCTGAATCAATACCAAATTCCTTATGCAGCACTGCTTGTCAAAGTTGATGCACGCAAGGAAGCCAGTGCAGAACAGGCCACTGAATTGCTTGAAGGCTTCGACATCACGGTTCTGAAGGCCCGCATCCCGCTACTGAGCGCTTTCGAGCAGGCCGAAACCGAAGGCGTCACGGTTGATCGGGCCATCGACAAACGGGGTCGTGCCAATCCACGCCGCATGACGGGTTGGTTGGCGTACTGCGATGCAAGCCAGGAAATCGAAGATCTTGTGAATGACCATCGGGAACAAAACCCGGTTGAATCCCCGATTGGCTGGGATTTCACGCCGCTGGAACATCGCCTCGCAGCGTGACTGGCAGAACCTCAGCTCAGCGATAGTTCTCAAACTGGAGCGGAACATCCAGGTCATCCTCTTTGCTCTTCACGAGTTGAATGGCCGCCTGCAGATCATCCTTGTTCTTTCCAGTGATGCGAACACTTTCCCCCTGAATCGCCACAGTCACCTTTTTGAGCTCATCACGCACAAACTTGCTGAGCTTCTTGGCGATCTCCTGGCTGAGTCCCTTGCGAAGCTTCACCACCTGCTTCACCCGGTTTCCACCAACGGTTTCAGGAGTCTGGAAATCAAAGATTTTCAGAGAGAGGTTGCGCTTTGTGGCCTTTGTTCGCAGCACATCCTCCACCGCCTGAAGGGTCATGTCACTGGCCGTGGTGATGACGAGCTCAGTTTCCTCCAGTTCAATTTCGGTGTTCGAATCCTTGAGGTCATAACGGTTCCCCACATCCCGCCGCACCTGGTCGAGAGTATTGACCAGCTCTTGCCGGTCGAAATCGGAAACAACATCAAATGAGTAGGTGCTTGCCATGACTCGCGTTCCTTCAGGGCTTCAGCTTAGAAAGGCGCCGATCAGGGAGCTTTTCGATGTCGCTGCTGCAGATGTTCACCGCCACGCCTGCGGCACCGTTTGCCTGGTCCCTCGTGCTGTCAGGCGGAAGTGTGGTGGCGAGCATCCTGCCGCTCGGTGCAGCACGTTCGGCAGCCAACTTCGAAATGAAAGACATGGCAGCGCCCCGGGCCATGTTCGATCGGTACCCAGCCTGGGGTAAGCGCGCCAGCTGGGCTCACCAGAACAGCTTCGAAGCATTCACCCTGCACGCTCCGGCTGCTCTGATGGCCCTGATGGCCGTGATCCAGGGAGCTTCACTCCCGGCAACAGCTGTGATTGCCGCTTTCGCGCAACCTGCCCTTCGCTTGGCTTACATCGCTGCCTACGTCGGCAACGTGCCACCTGCGCGCGGCCTCTGCTGGGCCAGCGGTCTGGTCTGCACAGGCATCCTCTACAGCGAGGGGCTCAAAGCACTGATCAGCAGCTGAATGTCAGTCGAAGTAGAGCAGACTCACCACCTTTCCCATATCTTCCGCGGTCCGGCAGCTGGCCAGAAGTGTCTCGCTGTCATGAAATGCCAGACAAATCAGCTGATCACAGCGGCTGATGATCTCCTGATTGCAGAGACTGCTGGCCATGGGCAAGGGCAGATCATCCTGTTCCGGCTTTTCCACCAGATGTAAGACCTGATCAAGGAGGTCGCGAATTTCAGGAGGCTGACGATCGAGGCTCTGAGGGAGCAGAACAGTGAGCTGAGCAGAGTTGACCTCGAGGCAACCGCGGATCACAGCCGCGTTAACGCCCTGTGACCCTGAGGTGATTAAGGCATGGCCTTCCTGGGCCAGGGACCGAGCCACAAGCTCAACCAGATGAATGGCAACAATCGGGACATGCCGACTGCCAAGAATCGCGATCCTCCGCTTGCCCTTGTCCTGCAGGAGTGCGAGTTCTTGGGCCAGGGTGTCGACCCGATCAAGGGACGGAAGATCCAGTGACTGACCCAAGAAAAACCCGCGGCCGGACTTGAACGGACGCTAGCAATGATCAGCCTGTATGAACCTGCAGGTTGAGAGCCTGGAACAGACGATCGAGATCGCAGTGCTCTTCCACAAGACGGAAGGCGTATGTGGCCTTGACCGCCTCATGCAGACGCACATGCCCGAAAGCCTGCTCAATGACTCCCACCGTCGAGAGAGTGTCGTGCTCAACCTTCAGCAGAGGAACATCGAGTTCCTCTGCGCGACTGATGAGTTGAGGCAAAGGCTCTCCGGCACCGGTGAGGATCAAGCACTGCGTGGACGCCTCAAGAGCAGCGAACTGAATATCGGTTCGGTCAGCCCCTGTCACCACTGCCATGTTGCGACGGCGCCGGAAGAATTCCATGGCCGAATTCACATTCATGGCACCGATGCTGAGCGTCTCCACCAACAATTCCTGGCGCTCGGCGCAACAGATCACCCTCGCTTCGAGACGGCGCACCAACTCTCCAACAGTGACGCTGCGCAGCAGTGGTGACCGCGGCATCACGCCGAACACCGGCAGTCCGAGGTTCTCCAGCGCAGGCACCACCTGGCGCTCCAGGCTTTCCACCTCATCGGGGGTGACGGCATTGAGCACAATCCCCACCAAGCGATCAGCGAGCATCTGCTTGGCAGCCAACAGCGCGTCGACACTGCAACTGTCCTGCCACAGGTGCACAAGCACCACCGAGGCATCCAGCTCCTCGGACAACTGGGGCAGGCTGAGGCCGTAAAGAAGGCCTTCCTGGAGACTCCCTGCACACTCCAGCAACGTGAGTGAATCGTCTGAGTCGATCTGACTGCGCATCAAGTCCATGCCGGACCCCGCCGTCAGATCCCCCTGGCCCAATCGCTGGGTGGCTGTGGTGTGAGACAGCAGATGCAATGAAGGCAGCAACTGATCCGGACTCAGCCCCAATGTGTCGCCGACAAAACGAACGTCATCGTCGATCAGCGGCTGGGGCAACGGGCCTTTGTTGGGATCCCAGTCGAGGCTGGTGGCAAGAGGCTTGCCAAAACGGATCGACTGGCCCGCCTTGCTGAGCTGTTGAGCGATCCCAAGCACCAGGGCCGATTTGCCGCTGAAGGGCTCACAGGATCCGATCAGCAGGGTCGTTCCCATCAGCCGCAGACACGTTGGTTTGACTTGAGAATCTAGGCGCTGTCGTCGTCTTGCTCGGTGCCCACCAGCAACCACTGCCAGAACGCATCCGGAAGGTCACTGTTTCTGCCGTCCTGAATCTCCACCTGCATGAACCAACGCACGAGCTGATGGGTCACCAGCTCAAAGCTGTAATTCAGCGATGGATGGGAGGGGAACTTCAAACAGCAGGAGATGGTCTCCAGAGGAGCCTGTCCGCCGGACCAGCTCAGCCGATAGGCATGCCCCGGCGCCCCCTCAACCGGGCGCAGACCATCAAACGACTGAGACTGCAGGATCGTTAGAGCCGCGCTCAGATCCTCCTCACCGCTGAGTCCGCCGCAATACGGCGCGTACAACGCCAGAAGAGCAGGCTGAGACACCTCGTCAACCTCTCACCAGGATTCCGTTCCAAGGATGCCCCAAGCAGATGGAATGCCCCAGCCCCCCAAGGGGATGTCCAAGTGGAATGGCCTTCGTGTCGGCATCACCGGCGTGCGAGGAAGCCTCGGTCAGGCCATGGCACGACGTTTCCAGGAGGCTGGAGCAGAGGTCACCGGATTGACCCACGGCACCCCACCGAGCCATCCGGAGGGGCCGATCAAGGACTGGGTGAACTGGAGCTGCGGACAGGAGCAACAGCTGAAACCTTCGCTCTGCAACTTGAACATCCTGGTGTTGAACCACGGAATCAACCCTCAGGGAGATCAGAGCATCGACGCCTTAGACAGAGCTCTTGAGGTCAATGCCCTCAGCACCTGGAGGCTGCTTCAGATCTGTGAGCAGCTCGCCAAGAACGGGACAGGGCCTCGTGAGGTGTGGATCAACACATCGGAAGCAGAGATCCAGCCTGCGGTCAGTCCTGGCTACGAAGTCAGCAAACGGCTGATCGGCCAGCTGGTGAGCATCCGCGGAGCTGTTCGTAGCGAGCGGGAACGATCACAGCTCACGTTGAGAAAACTCGTGCTGGGCCCGTTTCGGTCGACGCTCAATCCAATCGGAATCATGAACGCTGACTTTGTCGCCGGTCAGATCTTGTTTCAAGCCGGACTGGGGGCACGGCTGATCGTTGTGACACCCAATCCGCTCACCTTTGTCTTGATGCCCCTGAGTGAACTGGGACGCCGGCTTTACAGCCGAGGACTCAATCGCCGCGATCCGTAAGGATTTCGCAGCCATCGCTTGTCACCAGAACTGTGTGCTCCCACTGAGCCGAGAGCGACCCATCGCGCGTCACCACCGTCCAACGATCTTTCAGCGTTCTGCAGGCCTTGCTGCCGGCATTGAGGATGGGTTCGATCGCCAGGGTCATTCCAGGTCGCAAGGTGACATTGGGCAGCTCATCGGTGCGGAAGTTGAACACCGAAGGCTCTTCGTGCAAGTTTCGGCCAACACCATGGCCCGTGTAGTCCTCAACAACGCTGAAACCATTGGCGCGGACGTGATCTTCCACCGCACCGGCGATGTCCAGCAAAGTGTTGCCGGCTTTGACCTTTGACAGTCCCGCCATCAGCGATTCCTGTGCGACACGACTGAGGGTCTGTGATTCAGCAGATGCATCACCCACACAAATGGTGATGCAGCTGTCGCCGTGATAGCCATCGAAGTAAGCCCCCGTGTCCACCTTCAGCAGGTCGCCGTTGTGAATGACCCTTTTCGAATTGGGAATGCCGTGAACAACCTCGTTGTTGATGCTGGCGCAGATGCTGGCAGGGAAACCGTGATAACCCTTGAAACTTGGGGTTGCCCCCATGTCGCGAATACGTTGCTCCGCGAAGGCATCAAGATCACCGGTGGTTTGTCCCGGCTCAACCTTCTGCATGACCTCGCGAAGCACCGTGGCAACAATGCGGCTGGCCTCGCGCATGATTTTGATTTCACGCGTCGACTTGATCTCGATGCCACGACGTTTCTGAATCCTGGGGCCCGTCGAAGTGGCACGCGGAGCCTGGGTGTTCGACAGCAAATCAGCGAAAAGATTCATCAACCACCAGCCATATCAGTCACGCTATCAATAGCTATGTGATCTAGGACGGTGACCAGCCCGCTTGTGCGAGCCCGCGAACTGCATCGAACCCTGGCCCCTTGGGTCCTGCTGCCGCTGCTGGTCACCATGACATCGGGGGTGACTTACAGGCTGGCGCGGGACTGGTTCGGCTGCACAAGAGATCAGGTGCATTGGTTGATGATGCTGCACGAAGGCGAGTGGCTGGGAGAGACCCTGGAACCCCTGGTTGTGCTGCTGAACGCTCTTGGACTCCTGTGGATGCTGATCACGGGGGCAATGATTCTGATGGATCGTTGGCGTCGGAAGGTAAGCTGATTGTTTGGCGATACAACGCGGAGCTGGGATGGCAGCCGACCCCAAGGACACCACGGTGACCGAAGAGAGCAACGAAACAGCCACTGCGGCTGTTGCAACCAAGGCTGATGCAGCTCCGGCAAAAAAGCTGAGCGCCGAGCAGCTGATCACTGCATTCGAACAGGAGCAGCAGAAGAGCGATCTTCCGGACATCTTTGTGGGCGACACCGTTCGAGTTGGTGTGCGCATCAGCGAAGGCAACAAAGAACGCGTGCAGCCCTATGAGGGTGTGGTGATTTCAAAACGCCACGGGGGCCTGAACCAAACCATCACCGTTCGGAGGATCTTCCAAGGGATCGGTGTGGAGAGGGTTTTCATGGTCCACAGCCCTCAAGTGGCTTCCATCAAGGTGGAACGGCGCGGTAAAGTTCGCCGGGCGAAGCTTTTTTATCTGCGAGAACGAGTGGGCAAGGCCACTCGCGTCAAGCAGCGCTTCGATCGCTGAGGTTTCGGCCTCGTTCAATCAAGACACCAACACTTTTTGTTGGTCGGGGGTTCATCGCCTTGCGCCGTTAGTTCAGTTGGTAGAACGCAGGTCTCCAAAACCTGATGTCGGGGGTTCGAGTCCTCCACGGCGCGTCCGATGACCCCCTTAGTGCAGTTTCCCGGTTCTGAGCATGGAGTTGGATCTTCAACCTGGTGATGTTGTGAAGGTGCTGGAGTCAGCCGCTCTT
Organism: Synechococcus sp. AG-679-D13; assembly: GCA_003210735.1. Classification (GTDB taxonomy): domain Bacteria; phylum Cyanobacteriota; class Cyanobacteriia; order PCC-6307; family Cyanobiaceae; genus Parasynechococcus. The sequence goes on along the minus strand of QCUM01000026.1, from coordinate 4,976 downwards.
GGCTGGGTTCGAGCCCGCGTCATTCGCGTCAAATCAGGTGGTCGAGTGGTCGTTCAAAGCGACCAAGGCAGGGAATTCACCGCCCGCGGTAACCAGGTCCGTCTCATTGAACCCGCCGGCTTCCGTCCCTGACGGTTGAGCCCCTTGTCTGAATTGGTGGTGTCACCACTTCTCTCCCGGGCCAACACCCGGGATTTTGTCTGTCCGAAATTTTTGGCTGTTACTGGCTGGTCCAACCCTTCAAAATGCAATCAACGCCTTTCTTGGTGTTGACGGAGGGCAGGGTCCCGATGGATACTTGTCGGGTCGCCGAGGCGGCACCGATCAGCTACAGCGGGACGATTTCCCGAGTTGTTGTTTTGGTTTGGGACCGTAGTTCAACCGGTTAGAGCACCGCCCTGTCACGGCGGAAGTTGCGGGTTCGAATCCCGTCGGTCCCGTTCAAACAACTTCAGTCGCAATGATGCGCGTTCGTCTGGCCCCCAGCCCCACGGGAACGCTTCATATCGGCACGGCTCGAACCGCCGTTTTCAATTGGTTATTTGCCCGCCACAAGAACGGCAGTTTTCTGCTGCGCATCGAAGACACCGACAAGGAGCGATCGAAGCCGGAATACACCCAGAACATCCTTGAAGGTCTGCAATGGCTTGGCATCGACTGGGATGAAGAGCCGGTGATCCAAAGCGAGCGCATCACCGAGCACCGCAAGGCCATCCAAACGCTGCTCGATCGCGGCCTGGCTTATCGCTGCTACGCCAGCGAAGGCGAACTGGAGACCATGCGCGAGAACCAGAAGTCCGCAAACCAGGCTCCGCGCTACGACAACCGCCACCGCAACCTCACGCCCGATCAAGAAGCGTCCTTCCAGGCGGAAGGACGCGAAGCGGTGATCCGCTTTCGTATCGACGACGATGCTGAAATCCGCTGGAAAGACCTCGTGCGTGGCCCCATGAGCTGGCGCGGGGCCGACCTTGGCGGCGACATGGTGGTGGCCCGTCGGGCACCGTTCGATCAGATCGGAGATCCTCTCTACAACCTCGTGGTGGTGGTGGATGACGCCGCCATGAAGATCACCCATGTGATCCGCGGTGAAGATCACATCGCCAACACCGCCAAACAGCTGTTGCTTTACGCAGCACTGGATTTGCCCCTGCCAACGTTTGCCCATGCACCTCTGATCCTCAATGCCGAGGGACGAAAACTGTCCAAGCGGGATGGGGTGACGTCCATCAATGAGTTTCGCGAAATGGGCTACACAGCGGAAGCCATTGCCAACTACATGACGCTGTTGGGTTGGTCCGTTCCCGAGGGGATGGAGGAACGATTCACGCTGAACGATGCGGCGGCAGTGTTTGACTTCGATCGTGTCAACAAAGCTGGGGCGCGCTTCGACTGGGACAAGCTCAATTGGCTCAACAGCCAGATCCTGCATGACCTCCCTGCTGAAACACTGCTGCAGGAGCTCAAACCCCTCTGGCTAGATCAGGGCTGGGCACTGCCTGACAGCCCTGGTTGGACGCTTGAGCTCTGCAGACTTTTGGGCCCATCGCTCACCCTGCTGAAGGATGGTATCGAGCAGGCTGAGCCGTTTTTTCTTTGCCCGGAAATGGAGGACGACGGACGTCAGCAGCTGGAGGTTGAGGGAGCACGAGCGGCGATCGCCCAATTGCTGGAAAAACTCGAAGCCAATCCCTGGAGCGGTGAAGATCCTGAGATTGGGAAAATCCTTCTGGCCGACGCAGCCAAGGCAGCTGGAGTGAAGAAGGGAGTCGTGATGAAAACACTCAGAGCTGCTCTGCTTGGCCGATTGCAGGGTCCAGATCTGATCACAACATGGTCTTTACTGGCTCGAATCGGCCAGGACCTCGCCAGGTTGCGTCGCTGCCTCGACTGATTGCGAGTCCTCGGGGCTTTCTGACGGTTCGACCAGTTTGAGCAAACGCGCCAGAGGTTGCGCCGTCAATCCCTGCAAGCCCACTGTCATCAGAATGGTCAGGAAGACGAGACCCTGAAGCCGGCCAGCGCCGAGAATCCCCGCCTGCTCAAGACGAATGGCGAAGAGAGATGCCACCGATGCCGTCACGATTCCTCTGGGTGCCAACCAGCCAAGGAACAGCTTCTGCTGAAAGTTAAGGGGGAGACCAACCGTGGCCACACCGACCGCTAGCGGTCGGACCACAACCATCAGCACGAGAACGCAGCTGATCCCACCCCAACCCAGTGGGCTGAGTTCAGCCCAGGACACATCGGCCGCCAGCAGAGGAAACAGCATCGTGATCGCAAGTTGAGCCAACTCCTGAATCAGGTTGTCCAGTGCTTCGCTGTAGGGAGTGGGCCTGCGGCCCACGACAAGCCCGGCAGCCACTGAGGCAGGAAGAGCCGACTCCGGCAGCAACCACTCGCTGACGCCGTACATCAGGAAAAGCATTCCGAGGCTGAGCTGCAAAGGCAACCCTGAGGCCGTGTCGGGATTCAGTCGTCGCAACAGTTCAGAGAGCAACCAGCCAACGCTGGCTCCGATCAAGATCCCGCCTCCCAGACGCTGAAACAGGCCGAAGGCCACCTCGCGCCAACCATGGAGATTGCCCAAGACCAGCTCCAGAAGCAGCAAAGCAAGCACCGCTCCGATGGGCTCCAGCAGAAGTCCTTCCGCCTCCAGCACATCCCCCAACGGAGGCGCCAGCTTGATCTGGCGAACCAGGGGCGTCACCACCGTGGGACCTGTCGCCAGCACGATGGCACTGAACACTGAAGCAACCGGCCAGCTGAGACCAGCCAGCCAATGCGCTGCCAGCAATCCTGCCCCTAAGGAAATCAGCAGGCGCAGAACGGCAATCCGCTGCACCGTGGCGCGGATCGTATCGCCGGGTAGCCGCAGATTTAGCCCGCCATCGAACAGCACAAGGCTGACCAATAGACCAACAACGGTGCCAAGACCCGGTCCAAGGTCCAGGGGCTCCACGAGGCCAAGGCCCGATCGCCCGATCAACAGGCCGGACAGCAACAGGAGCACGACCCCTGGCAGGCCGGACAGGGCCGCCACAAAACGAGCCGCTGCGCCGGAAAAAACCGTTATTCCCCAAAGGAGACCCAGCCGCTCAGGCGTCATCGGCAGATGAGAACTGAGGTTCCACTCGAAGGGCGATCACAGCCTCAGGCCTGACAACCAAATATTCACCCTCAAGATCACTGATGGGCACATTGACGAACCCCCCTTGACCAGCGGCGTTGACCAACCCCTGGTACCACTCCTGAAACAGCTCGAGACGCGGGAAGAAAACCCGCTCAGACTGACCTCCCGCCAGGTGAAGATGCACGGCATAGCGGCGTGGAGTTCGAGGCATCAGCGCTCGCGATGGTGCTTTGACGTGCCACAAGGATGACGGATCACCGGAGGGCCTGCCCAAGTGAATGGCACCAAGCGCAATGCTCTGGAGGCATAGAGGGGGTGGCGCGGTTGCCCGGAGCCAGTGAGCCCCAACATCAACGGCCCAGACCATTGAGCCAACCGATCGGCCCGCAACCTCAGCTGTGGCATCAAGAGGGACCGAACGATTTGATGACGATCCAGGCGGCAACCACCATTGCCCCAGCCACACCAGAGATCCCAGTCCTGCGACTGGGCCCAGAGGTGGCACCACTTCAGCAGGACGGAATCCCCCCATCGACCCACGGGGTCAGCACAGCTCAGCAAAGCAGCCGGCGACGGGCTGATGCGAGCGAACAGATTGACCACTACCAGGGCGTCATAACCCCAGTGCCGGGAAAAACCGACCAGACGCCGCAGCGTCGGGTCATCACGACTGCCATCAGCACGAGAGGGGTTCAGACCCACAAACAGAAGCGTTCTCTCACCGTTGCCCCAGCGCCTGGTCAACGACCAGCGGTACTGTCCGTCCTCACTGAAGCGGGCTTCAGACCCCGAGATGAGCCCGACAGAGCTGCAGGATTCGCTGACTCGCCTGTCCATCGCCAAAGGGATTGACCGCTTTCGACATCGCTTCATAAGCATCGGGATCATCCAGAAGCTTGGAAGCTTCCTCAACAATGGTCGATGGGTCCGTGCCCACAAGGCGTGCCGTTCCGGCATCAACAGCCTCTGGCCTCTCTGTGGTCCGACGCAGAACCAGAACAGGCTTGCCCAGGGCAGGAGCCTCCTCCTGCAGACCGCCGGAGTCGGTCAACAGCAAGGTGCACCCTTTCATCGCGGCCACCAAGCGGTCGTAGTCCAAGGGTTCCGTCAGGGCCACCCGAGGATGGTCACCCAGCAAACGCTGCAAAGGCTCACGCACCGTGGGATTGCGGTGCAGCGGCAGCAACAGGGACACATCGTCATGGCGATCAAGCAGCTGGCGCATGCCGGAGGCAATGTCCTGCAGTCGATCCCCCCAGTTCTCTCGCCGGTGCACCGTGGCCAGGATCACTCTCTGGTTCTGCCAGTCGATGCCGTCAAATTGAATCTCAGACGAGTTTTCCGCCATCAGCAACAGCGCATCAATGACTGTGTTGCCAGTCACACTCACCTGCCCGACCACACCGGAAGCCTGGAGATTGGCTTGGGCCTTCAGCGTCGGAGCGAAGTGGAGGCTGGAGATCTGGGACAACAGGCGCCGATTCGCTTCCTCCGGGAAGGGATCCAGAAGGTTGTCGGTTCGCAGACCGGCCTCCACATGCCCAACCGGAATCTGTTCATAGAACGCCGCCAGGCCAGCGGCGAAAGCCGTTGTCGTATCCCCCTGCACCAGCACCAGCTGCGGAGGGTAAAGCTGAAAGTCATCACGCAGACCCTGCAGAGCAGCGCAGGTCACATGGGTGAGCGTCTGGCGTGGAGCCATCAGATTGAGATCCTGATCGGCCTTCAGCCCGAAAAGGTCCATCACCTGAGCCACCATTTCGCGGTGCTGACCCGTGAGAACAACCCGGGTGTTGAGGGCATCACAGGCCTGAAATGCCTGGATCACCGGAGCAAGCTTGAT
>QCUM01000025.1 GCA_003210735.1 Synechococcus sp. AG-679-D13 | reverse complement strand
CCTTCCATCAGAAAATCACCTGGCTGAAGATCCGCCGACCTCCCCGGCAGTTTGTTCGGGCGGTGAACAAGGCAACGGCCAAGGAGCTGGCTTTGGATTGGGCCACCCGTTCGGGTCTGTCACTGACAGCCGCGCGCACGCTGGCCGTTGTGGATGATCCGTCCCGGATCCCGTGGGATCAACTGCCCGAGCGGTTCGTGATCAAGGCCACCCATCGCTCTGGTGCCAATCGGTTCATTGATCAACGCTCGCCCCTGGATCGCCATGAGCTGAATCGAACCTGTCGACGTTGGCTCGACTACCCCTACGGCGTGTTCAAGCACGAATGGGCCTACTGGTCAGTGCCGCGTCGTTTGTTGATTGAGGAGCTGATCGAGCCAGATAACGGCGCGGAGTTGCTGGATTACAAGTTCCACATGAGCCGTGGCGCCTGCCTGATGATTCAGGTGAATTCAGGATTCCGCTCCGGCGAACGGCGTCGCAGCATCGTGTTGCCGCCCTGGTCGCCTCAACCGGTGACCTGGCTGTATCCACCGCCCGAGCAGGACCCGGTTCCGCCTGAGAATTTTGCAGAAATGATGGAGCTGGCTCAGCTTTTCTCCAGCGATTGCCCCTATATCCGGGTTGATCTCTACAGCTTCCGCCGCGGAGGCCGCTCAGAAATTCTCTTTGGTGAATTCACCTTCTTCCCCGGCAGTGGCGGTGAACCTGTCGACCCCGTCAGTTTTGATCGGCAGCTGGGTCAATGCCTGCATCTTTCACCTCGCGAATGTCCTTAGCTCATCGCTTGTTGCCGGTCTGCGACCTGCTGTCCTACGGCTGGCTGGTGATGACCCGTGGATGGCTGCAGCCTCCAGGAGAGGCTTACCGCCTGTTTGAAAATAGTTTGCGTCGGCATCGCTATGGCCGAGCGTCTCGGATTGCTTCCATCGCTTTCGCCAGGCACCCCGAGAGTTCAGATGCTGAGGCGATGCAGTGCACGCTGGCGCTGCGATCCGGCGATCTTGATCGAGGATTGTTGCTGCTGGAACAGCGCTTGCTCGCTGGAGACCGTCGCGCGGTGGAACGTGTGCTGTTCCGAACTGGCTCAAGACCAGCGGATCTGCTGCAGAGCTTCACCGTGCTGGAGACCATTGCCCTCCACGGGCGGGTGCTGGCCAGTCATCGCAGTTATGCCCGCATTGCTCAGAGCTACATCGCCCTGAAGTTGAGAGATCTGGGGAGGGCCCGTTCCGTCTTGGACGAACTGCACAAGCTTTCATGCGAACAGGCCACGCTTCCTGGTCTGGGGGCTTGTCCCCAACCCAACCGCCAGAACCAGGCCAAACTCATGGTGTCGCTCTGCACCGCCAGGTATCACCTCGCAGTGTTGCTGGGGGATGACCGCTCGCTGGAGCGAGCCTGGCAGCAGGTGATTGAGCTGGAGTTCAATTTGGATTTCGCTCGGCTGAATCCCGATGCCGCTCTGAGGATGTCGAGCAATTTGTCCCGATGTCTCGCCGTCGGCTGGCTGTTGGAGTCAACGGCAGAGGTTTCCGCCTCACAGCGTCAGGGCTTGATCCTGCAGCTGCTCTCTACGGTTCAGCAGGCAGTTGCCGATGGCTGCGAGCGCGATCGTGCAGCGAGCCGGCGACGCACCCAGGAAAACCACTGGGCGTTGATGCGCATGCTGCAGGAGGATCTGCTGCAGCTGAGTCGTGATGATTCCCCCGCCAGCGAGGGGGCGTGTCAGCGACTTGCTGCTCAGCTGAACCATTCCTCATCGCAGGAGTTGACCGAGCTATTGGAGCAGCGATTGCAGGCTGTTCTCAACCGATGAGCAAGCTCGCCTCTGCACTTCCAACGGGCTGTGAGCTTGTGTTCGTTCTGCCCCATCTCGGCCCTGGGGGCGCACAGAAGGTTGCTCTGCTGGCCGCGAAACACTTTTTGGCCGATGGTCTGAGCGTCGCTCTGGTGACCTTGTTGCCTGGGCATGTTCAAGCCCATGATCTGCCGGAGGGGTTGTGCTGGGTTGATCTTGGTGGTGATGTGGCATCGGCCCGCCGCCAACGGTCCGTGAAGGTACGGTCTGCGCGATTGCTGCACCGATGGCTGGCCCTATTGCTGGTGGCAGCGAGCTGGCCGTTGCTGCAAGGCATCAAACCAGGCAGGCATGGTGGCGTGGTGCGTTGGCTTCTGGTCGGTCTGATCGGTCCGCAGGCTTCAATGCTGCACCGGCTGCTGGCGCAGACGCCTCCACAGCGGGTGATGTCGATGCTCACTCGCACCAATTTGCTGTGCTGTCAGGCGCGCTGGATGCTGCCTGGGCACCTGGTTGTCTCCGAGCGAAACGATCCCAACCGTCAGAGGTTGTCGTTCCCCTGGCCCCGGCTGCAAGGTTGGTTGTGGTGTCGGGCAGACCGTGTCACGGCGAACACCGCCGGCGACCTTGATGCGCTGCAACGCCGAAATCCAGAGATTGCCTCCCGAATGAACCTGCTGCCCAACCCCTTGGTGCTGGGCTCTGCGCATCGGGATGCAATCGGTTGGTCTGACAAATTCGAGAGACCGGCGTTCATTGCCGTTTGTCGACTGGTGCCCCAGAAGGGGATTGATCTGTTGTTGGAGGCCTATGCCGCCCTCTCACCAGCCATTCACAGTCAATGGCGATTACTGATCATCGGGGAGGGGCCGGAGCGTGCCGCCCTTGAGCAACGCACAAGCGATCTGCATCTAGCTGAACGGATTCATTTTCTGGGTTTTCAACCCGATCCCATCCGTTATTTCCGTGATGCGGAGGTGTTCGTGCTGCCATCACGGTTCGAAGGGATGCCAAACGCACTGCTGGAAGCGATGGGATGCGGACTTGCTTCGATCGTCTCCGATGCATCGCCAGGCCCGGTGGAAGTGGTGAGCGATGAGCAGAGCGGGTTGGGGGTTCCGAGTGGATCGATTCCTGCATTGACGACTGCGATGGAGCGTCTGGCATTGGATGCAGCCTTGCGAAGGCAACTTGGGCAGAAAGCCGCAGCAACGATGAGACAACAAAGCTGGTCGGCTTTGGATCAGCCTTGGCGAGATGTTCTCGCACTCCCTTCAGTCTGATTCGGAACCTGCTTAGGCGATCTCCAATAGCGGTTGGGACTTCACCAGGTCATCAATGGCTTTGACCTGGGTCAGAAAGGGCTCGAGCTGATCCAGTGGCAGAGCGCTGGGACCATCGCATCGGGCTTGTTGCGGATCCGGGTGGGCTTCCAGGAACAAACCGGCCAGCCCAACCGCCATGCCGGATTTGGCCAGATCCACCACCTGGGATCGGCGTCCGCCTGAGGCAGCACCACCTGGGTCCCTGCACTGCAGGGCGTGGGTGACATCAAAGATCAGAGGAAGGTCATCGCAGGTTCGCTTCATCACCCCGAACCCGAGCATGTCAACCACCAGGTTGTCGTAGCCGAAGTTGGTGCCGCGCTCGCAGATCAGCAGCTGATCGTTGCCGCATTCGCGGAACTTGTCGACCACGTTCCGCATCTGCTCCGGACTGAGGAACTGTGGTTTTTTGACGTTGATCACCGAGCCGGTCTCTGCCATGGCACGAACCAGATCGGTTTGCCGCGCCAGGAAGGCCGGCAGCTGGATGATGTCAGCCCCCTTGCCAGCCGCGACAGCTTCCTCCGGGCTGTGAACGTCAGTGATGACGGGGATGCCATGGGTGTCCTTGACGGCCTGCAGGATCCGGAGCCCCTCCTCCAGACCGGGGCCTCGGAAGGAGTGGATTGAGGAGCGGTTGGCTTTGTCGTAGGACGCCTTGAAAACCAGGGGAATGCCCAAGTTTTCGCACACACTTTTGTAATGGCCAGCGCAACGCAGGGCAAAGTCGAGATCCTCCAGAACATTCACACCTCCCAGCAGGACGAAGGGCTGGTCGTTGGCGAAGGTGATGCCGCCGAGCTGGATCTGACGCGCTGTCATTCCTTGCCTTGAATGCCTGGCGGAGCTTACCGGCTCTGTTTGGAAGGGCTGTGAGCGATAGCCTCCAGCCATGAGCTTTCTGGCCGGCCTCAATGACGCCCAGCGCAGGGCAGTGGATCACCACCAAGGGCCCTTGTTGGTGGTGGCAGGCGCAGGCAGCGGGAAGACGCGTGCCCTCACCCATCGCATTGCCCATCTGATCGGTGAGCACGGTGCGGATCCGGCCCAGATCCTCGCCGTGACCTTCACCAATAAAGCGGCGAGGGAGATGAAGGAGCGACTGGAGCTTCTTCTGTCCCAGAAGCTGGCGCAGAGTCAGTACGGACAACCATGGAGCACCCTGCCGCCGGTGGAACAGCGGCAGCTTCGCTCCCGCATTTATCGCGAGGTCACCAAGGAGCTTTGGATCGGTACTTTTCACGCGCTGTTCGCGCGAATGCTCCGTTACGACATCGATAAGTTCAAGGATTCAGAAGGCCTCACCTGGACCAAACAGTTCTCGATCTACGACGAAGCTGACGCGCAAAGCCTGGTGAAGGAGATCGTCACCCAGGAGTTGCAGCTGGATCCCAAGCGCTTCGATCCGAAGAAGACCCGATGGGCGATCAGCAACGCCAAGAACCAGGGCTGGCTTCCCGACCAGCTGGAGGCCAACGCAGAAGGCCAGCGCGGCAAGCTCACCGCAGACGTCTACCGGCGTTACCGCAAGGCTCTGGCAGCCAACAACGCTCTGGACTTTGATGATCTGCTGTTGCTGCCGGTGCAGTTGCTGCAGCAGAACGAGCAGGTGCGCAGTTACTGGCACCGACGCTTCCGCCACGTCCTCGTGGATGAGTATCAGGACACCAACCGCACCCAGTACGACCTGATCAAGCTCCTGGTGACGGACGGGAAGGAGCCCCAGAACTACGACGATTGGTCTGGGCGCTCGGTGTTCGTGGTGGGCGATGCCGACCAGAGCATCTACAGCTTTCGCGCCGCTGATTTCACGATCCTGATGGGGTTTCAGGACGATTTCGGTGATCAGGCACCGGACGACGCCACCCAAACGATGGTGAAGCTGGAGGAGAACTATCGCTCCACCGCCACGATTCTGGCGGCGGCCAATGCCCTGATCGCCAACAACAGTGAGCGGATTGACAAGGTATTGCGACCGACCCGTGGTGAGGGGGAGTTGATCTCTCTCACCCGCTGCGATGACGAGATCGCCGAGGCTGAGGCGGTGGTGCACCGGTTGCGCACGATGGAGGCGGCCCATCCCGCGCTCAGCTGGGGAGACATGGCCGTGCTTTATCGCACCAATGCCCAGTCCCGTGCGATCGAGGAATCCCTGGTGCGTTGGGGTATCCCTTACATCGTTGTCGGCGGACTGCGCTTCTATGACCGGCGGGAGATCAAAGACCTGCTGGCTTATCTGCGGCTGCTGGTGAATCCTGCGGACACCGTCAGCCTCCTGCGGGTGATCAATGTGCCGAAACGAGGAATTGGCAAGACCACGATCCAGCGGCTCACCGATGCGGCCAATCAGTTGGGTATTCCGCTCTGGGATGTGGTGAGTGACCCCGAAGCAGTGCGTTCACTGGGTGGTCGTTCCGCCAAGGGATTGCTTCAGTTCTGCGATCTGGTGAATGATCTCCAGGCCCGCAGCCGTGATGTGGCTCCCTCGGAACTGATCCAGCAGGTGATGGAGAAGAGCGGATATGTCAGTGAGCTGATTGCAGATGGCACGGATGAGGCTGAGGAACGGCGTCGAAACCTCCAGGAGCTTGTGAATGCCGCCCTGCAGTATCAGGAAGAGAACGAGGAGGGGGATCTCGAGGGCTTCCTGGCGACCGCCGCGCTATCCAGCGATGCCGACAGCAAGGACACCGCTGCTGACCGGGTCACCCTGATGACACTTCACAGCAGCAAGGGTCTCGAATTTCCAGTGGTCTGCCTGGTGGGTCTTGAGCAAGGCCTCTTCCCCAGTTATCGCTCCCTGGATGACCCCGCGTCCCTTGAGGAGGAGCGACGTCTCTGTTACGTGGGCATCACGCGGGCCAAGGAACGCCTGTTCATTTCCCATGCCAGTGAGCGACGTTTGTGGGGCGGGATGCGCGAAGCGGCGGTGCCTTCGGTCTTTCTTTCGGAGTTGCCCGAGGCCTTGGTCCAGGGGGATCTCCCGCAGAGCGGTGGAGCGGCGCTGCGGCGTGAGCGGCGGCTGGAACGGCTCACTCGGGTTGACCGCGACAAGCCTGCCTCGGCTCCGGCAAATGCGGTGCGGCGTCGTCAGGCCGGCCCTGCTCCTGGTCGCAGCTGGAGTGTTGGCGATCAGGTGATCCACGCCAGTTTTGGCGTCGGCGAGATCACGCACACCTTCGGCAGCGGTGAGAAGGTCTCCATCGCTGTGAAGTTCGCTGGTATGGGCCCGAAAATTCTCGACCCGCGACTGGCGCCGATCGAGCCGATGGCTGGCAATGGCTGAACCGGGTTTGTTGCTGATCCGAGGTCTGGGTCACAGCGGCAGCACGATTCTCGATTTGGCTCTCGGTGCCCACCCCCAGGTCGTGGGTGTCGGAGAAGCGGTGCGCGTGCTGGCGAGACCGGCGCCGGATGAAGTTGGTAAGGGTCCCCAGCGGCTCCGGGGAGAGTTGCGGTTTGAGCGTCGTTGCACCTGCGGTGAACTGGCGGACGACTGTCGCGTCTGGGGTCCGCTGCTCGCCTGGCTGCCCGAGCATGACGATTGCTCCCTTGAACAGAAGTTCAACCGGTTGATTCAGCCCCTGGCATCAGCGTCACCACGCTGGGTGGTGGAGTCGTTTCAGGCGGATCAGGAGTGGGTGAAGGCCCGCTCCCTCGGTCGTCCGGTGAGGGTTCTTCAGCTCACCCGCGACGTGCGCTCCTGGGTGCATTCCGAATCCCGCCGCGGGGTTGAACGCCATGGCCGCGGCGTCGGGGTCGGTTGGCGCTCTCTGCTGCGCTGGTGGCGGGTGAACCGCCGCCTGGATCAGCAGCTTCACCGCTGCGGACACCCGGTGTTCCGGTTGGGGTATGAGGAGCTCGCCCTCGCTCCGGAAGCTGCTCTGCGGCGGCTTTGTCACTGGTTGGAGCTTGACTTTGATGCGGCAATGCTGCAGCCGGGGTCGAATTCCAAAAGCCACATCGTTTCGGGAAATCGCATGCGATTTGAACCTGGCCGCAGTGACGCGATTCGCTACGACGCCGCCTGGTTGTCTTCTCCAGCCCTGCCACTTCGGCTAGCACCTCTGCTGCCTCCGGTGTCCCGCCTCAACCGCCGCCTGGTCTACAGCAATGGTTTGCTTGGACCCGTCTGGCCCTCGGCCTAACCTCCCTGCGAGTCTCAGCTGGTCTGTGTCCACCGTGCCCTCGCCGATACCGATTTTCATCGGCTACGACTCGCGGGAACGGGCGGCCACCAATGTGCTGATCGACAGTCTTTATCAGCACAGCAGCGTGCCATTGGCGATTACACCGCTGGTCACGCCCCAATTGGAGGCTCAGGGTCTCTACACCCGCCCCCGGGACCCCAAGCAGAGCACCGACTTCTCCTTCACGCGTTTCCTCGTTCCGCATTTGATGGGATACGAGGGCTGGGCGCTGTTCCTGGACTGCGACATGCTCTGTCGCGCCGACATCAAGCAGCTGTGGGATCAGCGCGACGATGCTTTTGGTGCCATGTGCGTGCAGCACGAGCACGTGCCGGGTGAGACGGTGAAGTTCCTCGGTGAAGTGCAGAGCGCTTATCCAAAAAAGAACTGGAGTTCTCTGATGCTGCTGAATTGCAGTCGCTGCACCAAGCTCACTGTTGATTACGTCAACACCGCCACAGGGCTGGAGCTGCATCGCTTCCACTGGCTTGAGGGTGACGATGAAATCGGTGCGATTCAGGGGGGTTGGAATCATCTGGTGGACGTGCAGGAACCGTCTGAATCACTGGAACGTCCGCCAATGCTGCACTGGACTCTGGGGGGACCATGGTTTCGCGAGCAGCGCACGATGGGTGGAGCGCTGGCGGCGGAATGGTTCAGCGCCCGTGATGATGCGATGAAGCTCTGGGATTAATGGCCGAAAGGATCCGTCCATCGATCGAGAAGGCTGTCGTAGCTGTGCCTGCGCGGCTGCAATCCTCCAGGCTCCCCAACAAGGTGCTGGCGGACATCGGAGGGAAGCCGATGATCCAGAGGGTTCTGCAGCGCTGTCGTGAGGCCTCTGATGTTGATGCCGTGGTGCTGTGCACCGACAGTGATCAGCTGCAGCGGTTGGCTGAGGGTTGGGGCTTTCCGGTGCTGATGACCTCTGCTGACTGCAGTTCCGGAAGCGAGCGCATCGCGTCGGTGGCTGATGCGCTGATGGCTCTGGCCTGGGTTGATCAACCTGCAGATCCTGCGCGGACCGCGGTGATCAACGTGCAGGGGGATCAGCCATTCATTGACCCAGCAGTGATCGACGCCATGGTTGCTGAATTTCAACAGCGCAAACCGCTCCCAGAGGTGGTCACACCGGTGTATGGCCTCAGTGAGGAAACAGTTCACAACCCCAACGTTGTGAAAACACTGTTGGCCCATGACGGTCGGGCGTTGTATTTCTCCCGTTCAGCCATCCCCCATGTTCGAGATGTGGATCCTGCCGACTGGCACCACCACACCACTTATTGGGGACACGTGGGGATGTACGGCTTCCGTGGCGATGTGCTGAAGGCTTGGGATCAGTTACCTCAGTCACCGCTTGAGGACCTGGAACGCCTGGAGCAATTGCGTTTGATTGAGGCGGGCTACACCATCGCCACGTTCCCCGTCCAGGGGACCTCACTTTCGGTGGATACCGCCGAGCAGCTGGAGCAGGCGCGGGCGATGGTCTGAGACCTCTTAGGGGGGCGGGCACCAGCGCACGGCCATTGGCCAGAACCGATCAAGATCAAGTTGTGGACAGGTCTGGCGGACTGCGGCCAACGCGGGTGCCTGCCATTGCCCCAGCTCTGCCAAAACATCCTCAGGGAGAGCCGTATCAGTGCGGCTTACGTTCAGCTTCTGCTCCCACTGCGGCTCCTCATACGGGATGTTCAGGCTGCGACATAGACGGATCCAGCAGGTCGGCGTGAACAACTGCTCATAAAGATCCACGAAACAATGACTCAACCCGAAGGCTGCATCGAGGGCCTTGAGGGTGTGGCCGTAATCTCCGCGCAGATCGATCCGCTCGGGTCGCTTTCGGCACAGTTCCCTCAGGGCGGCCACCTCCCCGGCGCTATCGAACAGGCCCTGCTTGCGGCGCTGCATGCGTGCGCTGGAGATGATTCGCTCGATCGGATCCCGCATCAGAAACACCGGTCGCACTGGAATCGCATAGGAATCGAAGCCACGTCGGATGCTGTCCAGCGTGGCTGCGCTGAGACCGCTGTAAGAGGGGGTGATGTCACCGGTGAGCAGAATGCTGCGTCGCTTCAGTCGATTGGCGAAGTAGGCGTAGTAGCGCTCAGGACGATCGAGGAAGCGTTGCCGCCGCCATGTGCGGGGTTTGAGCAGTGAACGCCGGCGACGGTTGCTGAAACCTGCCGCCGGCAGGGTGAGGGCGTCGTGAACGTGATATTCCTTCAGGAAACCGAAATCAGCATCGCGACGACGGTTCAGCTGGGCATGGAGCCAGGTGGTGCCGGCCTTCTGAGCACCGACCCCCAGCAGAAACACGCCGGGCCCTTCAGTCGTTACGGTCACGCCAGCCCCGGTTGTTGAGCAGGCTCCAGCCTCCCCGTGCCTGGAGTATTCGCTCCGCCAGCTCTCGCACGGCACCGTGCCCCCCCCGGCGACTGAGGACGAGGTCGGCGCCCCGTCGCACGGATGCACAGGCATCCGCTGGTGCCAGCAGCAAAGCCACCACGGGTCGTACCGCCAGATCGTTCAAGTCATCGCCAACGAACACCGTCTCCGCTGGGCTGATGGCCAAATCCATCTGGAGAGTGTTGAGGGCATGGACCTTGTCCTTGATGCCCACCAGGCAGTGCTGGATGCCCAGCTGGCGGGCGCGCACGTCTGTGGCCCCTCCTTGACCACCGCTCAGCAGGGCGATCTGCAGACCGGCCTGCTGCAGCAGTCGGATGCCCAGTCCGTCGCGCACATCGAACCGTTTGGTCAGCTGTCCGTTGGGGTCGTACCAGAGTCCGCCATCGGTGAGCACGCCATCAACATCGAGAACCAGCAACTTCATCCGCCGCAGTTGCTGACGATGCCACCACCAGCGCAGCGATCTCATGCCAGCCCTGCCTGCACCAGATCATGCAGCCGCAGCAACCCCATCATCCGCTTGTCGCTGTCCACGACCGGTAACACCGAGATCGGTTTGCGGCGGTTGTGCTCCATCCGCTCCATGGCTTTCACCACCAGGAGGTCTCCTTGCACGGTGATCGGATCGCTGGTCATCAGGTCGGCTGCGGTCAGATGCGTCCAGCTTTCGGCGCTGTGCTCCTGCAGAGCCCGCCGCAGGTCACCGTCGGTGAGGATTCCCACCAGGGTCCCTGGGCGCTCGGGATCTTCCACCCAACCGCTTCCGATCCCATCGCGGGTCAGACCACCGATCACTTCCGGAAGAGGCGTCTGCGGCTGCAGCGGGTGCAGTTTGCTGGCGGGCAACATCAGATCAGCTGCCGTCAGCGTCAGCTGCTTGCCGAGAGAGCCGGCTGGATGGTTCAGCGCGAAGTCCGCCGGCGAGATGCCCCGCCTCTCCATCCACACCGCCGCCAGGGCATCGCCGATCGCCATCGCCACAGCGGTGCTGGCGGTGGGAGCCAGGTTCAGTGGACACACCTCCCGATCGACGCCGGCTTCCAGCACCACATCACTGCCGCGCGCAAGTGATGAGTCGGATCGGCCGACGATGGCGATGCGTCCGGTGCCCCGTCGTGTGAGATGGGGTAAGACGTCCAGCAGCTCCGTGGTTTCGCCACTGTTGGAGAGAAGCAGGCAGACATCTTCCGAAGCCACGACTCCGAGATCACCATGCAGGGCATCGGTGGGATTGAGGAAAAGAGCCATCAGGCCGATGGAGGAAAAAGTGGCTGCGATCTTGCGCGCCACAATCCCGCTCTTGCCCACACCTGTGATCACCAGCTTGGCCTTGCGATCGGCGCAGCGTTCCAGCAGGACCAGGGCCGCTTCCACTTCATCGCTGCTTAAACGTTCCGCGGCCGCGGCGATGGCAGAGGCTTCCTCCTGCAAACAGCGAGTGAGAGCGGACAACGCCAAGATCCGTGATGATCGGCCCATTGTCATGCACGCCACGCAATGGAGCTGCCGGGTGTGCCGTCTGCTGTGCTTGAGGCCTTGAAGGGCGCGGCCCTTGACGCAGGGATGCCGCGGTTGGCCCTGGTGGGTGGTGTCGTTCGTGATCTGCTGCTGCATCGTCATCACAGTCGGCCATGGGTCGGAGTCCCGGATCTGGACTGGGTGGTGGAAGGTCAGGCGGCTCGCCTGGCATCTGTTTTGCAGGACCGATGTGGTCCGCAACGGGTGACGGCTGTGCAGGAGCACGGAGCTTTCGGCACGGTGGCGCTGCAGTTGGACGGGGTCCCCTTGGATCTGGCAACGGCACGCCAGGAGCATTACCCCGCGCCGGCTCATAACCCTGTGGTAGCGGCGGGAACCCTCTCCGCCGATCTGGTGCGGCGTGACTTCACCATCAATGCGATGGCGTTGGATCTGATCTCGGGCGAATTGGTCGACCCCCATGGCGGTCAGCGGGATTTGGCGCAGGGTCAGCTGGTGTTTCTCCACGCCGACAGCGTCAGCGATGACCCCACGCGTGTGATCCGTGCGGCCCGTTATGCAGCCAGGCTTGGGTTGGGACTGAGCCCTGAGTCCACACGGCAGGTGGAACAGACGCTGAAGCGTTGGCCCTGGGCCTGGCGGAGTGGTGATGCACCCGAGACCGCCCCGCCGGCCTTGGCCACACGGTTGCGAATGGAGCTGGACCGGTTGCTGGAGCGGGAACCCTGGCGTGAAGCCCTGGATCTGCTGGAGGAATGGCAGGCACTGACGTTGCTTGATTCGGCTCTCCAGCGAGATCATCAACGCGCTCGACGCCTGCTCTGGGGGGAACGCCTGGGGTTGCCGTTGATGCCGCTGCTGCTGGCTGCAGCTCCGGATCCTTCTGCTGTGGCTCGCCGCCTTCAGATCCCTGGACAGCAGCAGCAGTGGCTGGAGCAGATGCATGAGCTGCGGCGTTGGCTTCTGGATGGTGCACCTCCCCTTGATGCTTCCCCCAGTACCTGGAGCACATCCCTTGAACAGCAGGGCTGGTCGCCTCAGGCGGTGGCGTTAATGGTGGCTCTGCAGCCGCTGCACTGGCGCCCATTGCTGCGTTGGTGGGGGCGTTGGCGCCATGTGGTCTCGCCCATCACGGCCCGAGAGTTAATCGCGTCCGGCTGGCAGGCCGGTCCCGGGTTGGGTGATGAGTTGAAGCGCCGGCGGCGTCTGCTGCTGGACCAGGGCCGATGACCGTGCGCGGCTGGTCCTGGATCACTCTGGCGCTGCTGATTTCAGCAGCTTTCGCGCTTCGCACGTTATGGCTGATTGATGCCACGGCCCTGTGGAGCGATGAGCTCTACAGCGTGGGTAAGAGCTTCCAGCCCAGCCTCGCTGAGCTCTGGTCGATGCTCCGCCAAGACACCCATCCGCCGCTGTACTACACGCTGCTTTGGGGCTGGGGGCATCTGGTTGGTCAGAACCCGGTCAGCCTGCGGCTGCTCTCCTGGTTGGCCTATCTGGTCGGAGGCGGTGTGATGGTGGCCCAGTCCCTGGTGCTGGCGAAAGGGGGGCGTCGGGTTGGTCCTATGGCGTTGTTGCTGGCGTTCTGCAGTCCATACCCGGTGCGCTTTGCGATCGAGGGCAAGAGTTATGCCCTGTTGGTGCTGTTGGTGGCGCTGGCCTGGTGGTGGCGACGGGCGCAGCGGCCGGCTCTTTATGGAATCGCCGCCGCTCTGGCGGGCCTCACCCATTTCTATGGCCTGTTTTTGGTGTTGGCTGCTGCGGTCTGGGATGGGCTGCAATCACGCCGATGGCTGGCGCTGGCGTCGGTGATGGCCGCCCTGCCCGCCTTGGCCTGGATTGGTTACGCCTCCGACTATCTGTTCAGTTCCCGATCGGGCAGCTGGATCGGGTCACCGGATTTCGCCCTGCTCGAGGAGACGCTGGCGCGTGGTCTTGGTCTCTGGCCCTTGCCGAAGCTTGCGATATTCATTTTGTTGATCTGGGGGCTGCGTCGCTGGGGTGGGATGGCCGCGCTCCGCTGGCCGCGCCGCGATGTGCTTGATTCCAGCGGTCTGATCCCTTCGGGATTGATGGTGATCGGGGTGGTGCTGGTGTCCTTCATCAAGCCCCTGGCTTTCAGTCGTTATTTCGTTGTGCTGCTGCCGGCCATGGTGCCCGTGCTGGCTCTGATGATCAGCAGGCCAAGCTTCAACAGGTCAGGATTCAAGGTTGCTCTTGCCGCGCTTCTTGTGTTGCTTTTGAGCTGGTGGGGGCCCGGTTTTGCGGAACTGAATCCGGCAGCGGGAGGTGGGCGTGAACAGGATCAGTTCCGCTTGATCAGTCAGCGCACCAGCGGATTGGCGGAGCGTTACAGCCCGCGCGCGCGTCTGCTCAACCTCAGTGATCGCATGGAACTGGCCATGGGTCGGATTCCAGCGGATCCAGTTCCATGGGGTGACCGCGATGAGTTGAGGCTGCGGCTGGCCACTCCACCGTTGCCGCAGGACCTGTGGCTGGCCAGCAGTGGCCCCCTACCGGCACTGAACCGCAAACTGCAGCCGTTGCAGCAGCAGGTGGAGCTCCTTGGGTTCACCTGTCTGGATCGCTCCACCGACCTCAGCCATGCCCGGCTGCTGCAGTGCCGATTCGATGCCAAGGACCTTCCCTGAGCAGTTGAGTTGCGGTGGTTTCGGTGCAGGCCAGCAGCAGTGGGCCGCAGGTCTGGGGATCCACCAACAGCTCCATGAGTCCTCGACTGGGGGGGTGATCCAGCTGGACCATGTGGTCCAGCAACCTCCAGCTGCGCCGATTGGCCGGGGCCAGGCTGCTGGCATAACCGTGCTCCAGCAGGTCAAGGGCGTGGGGGTAGCTGGGAATGCAGTGGCTGAGCAGCGTCACCCGCCGTGTTGGGCTACTCAGCAGCATTTCCCCCAGATGGCCCAGCAGCCCGAAGCCCGTGATGTCCGTGCAGGCATGGATGCTGTCGCGGTGCGGCCTCAGCTGGTCCAAAAGGTGGTGCTGACTGCAGCTCATCACGCCAAGCACGCCATCAAGAGCTGAGGCTGAGGTGGCACCGGCCATCGCAGCTGCAAACAGCACTCCGGTGCCGAGGGGCCGGCTCATCAACAGCGCATCCCCCGGTTGGATGCCGCCTTTGCTCCACGGGTGATCGCTGCGGCCGTTCACGCAGAGGGTCAGTTGCAGCCCCAGTTCTGCCGGTTGGGGCGATGCGCTTCGGGCCTCCAGCGTGTGGCCGCCGATCAGGGAAGCCCCCTGCTCATCCAGCACCGAGCGCACTCCTGCGAGGGTCTGGGCCAGCAACTCCTGCTGTTCATGTCCATCGAGCAATGGCAGAGTCACCACAGCCTGGGCGCTGTTCACTGATGCTCCGCAGGCCCAGAGATCAGAACTGGCGTGGAGCGCCGTCAGGCGACCGTTCAGCCAGGGATCACTGAGCAGGGCTGGGAATCCATCCACGCTCTGCAGGAGCGGTGGGTCTCCTTCGATCAGTGCTGCATCCTCCGGAGCTCCGCCCAGGCCAACCTGTTGCAGGGCTGCTTCCAGGGGCTGGGCAGCCAGTTTGGCGGCGCAGCCGCGACAGGCCATCGGCGTCTCGGGGTCCATGGCTCCGGCGCTGCGGAACCCCTCCATGAAGCGTTGATCGAGCTGGCGTTTTGATTGCCACAAAAACGATGACGGCCCCAGTTGCCACGGTCCCCACCGGGCCCAGGCACGTCCCTGTTGGTCCCCGATCAGTTGCAGGGCCAGGCGCTGGGGACGCCAGGGTCGCAAGGTCTGGTTCGAGCATCGGGCCTCCAGGTTGTGGGCCAGCGGTTGGGCGGCCCGCACAGCCCAGACCCCGGAGGCGGGCCGAGGTGCATTGGCGACAACAGCGCAATCTCCCGCGGCGAAAATGTTCGTCGCTCCCTGCACTTGCAGGTAACGATCGGTGCGTACCCGGCCGTCGGGTTCCACCGGCAGTCCACTGGCTCCCAGCCAACTCGGTGCTCGACTGCCAGTGCAAAGCAGCAGGGGCAGCGATGAATCACCGGCGTCGCCCTCAGTCAGTTCAATGTCTGCCGCGCTGAGGATGTGACGTTCAAGCTTGTTCAGTTGATTAGGGCGGCTTTGCAACTGCAAGGGACGTTGGGGCCAGCGGCGTCGCAGGGCCAGCACAACTTCGACGCCGGCTGAGCCTGCCCCCACCACGCGAAAAGGAGTCCGGCTGTTGGGCTCCTGCGCCGCCAGGAAGGCCAGGGCCGGTTCCAGCGGTTTGATCGCCATGCCATCAGCGTTGCTGGTCCGGCTGACGGCACCCACGTTCAGGCTGAGCAGGCCGTAGGTCAGGGGCGGGCGATTGGTCAGTTGCAGCTGCTGCCGCTGTACATCCACCCCGCTGATCTCCGCTTGGATGAAGGCCACCCCGGCGCGATCGCACAACTGGCGCAGGTCGATCTCGACGACGTCACTCCTATCGATGCCGGCGATCAAGGCCGGCACCATCCCGGAATACAGAGCTGAACCATGGCGATTGACCAGCACAATCCGACGTTTTGGCCGTCGGTATGGCCGCATGGCCCATTGTTTGAGCAGGAGTGCGTGGCTGTGGCCCCCGCCAGCAAGTACAAGGGCCCCGGCGGTTGTCATGCGGCTTGCCTATACCCCATGGGGTGGGCCTGTTGCCAGGCCCAACCGTCGCGGCACATCTCCTCGAGGCTGCGGCGTGCCGTCCAGCCCAGAACTGTTTTCGCCCGTTCCGGGCAGGCTTGCAGCCTTGGCACATCGCCGGGGCGGCGTTCCACGAGGTCGTACGGAATGGTCAGTCCGGTGGCTGCTTCGAAGCCATTCACCACGTCCAGAACACTCAGCCCGGTTCCTGTGCCGATGTTCAGAGTCAGAATGCTTGGTGCGGGCTGTTTGAGCAGGTAATCCAGGGTCACGGTATGGGCCTCGGCGAGATCCATGACGTGGATGTAGTCGCGAATGCCAGTGCCATCGTGCGTTGGGTAGTCGTTACCGAAAATCTGCAATCGTTCGCGACGTCCTGCCGCCACTTGCGTCATGAAGGGGAACAGGTTGTTGGGGATGCCAAGGGGGTCTTCGCCGATTCGGCCGCTTGGGTGGGCGCCAACGGGGTTGAAGTAACGCAAGCAGGCCACGCGCCAGGCCCCACTGCGGCACAGCGCCTGCAGCATCTGCTCAACGGCCAGCTTTGTCTGGGCGTAGGGGTGCACCGGTGCGGTGGTTAGCTCCTCTGTTAAAGGGAACTGATCCGGTTCGCCGTAGACGGTTGATGTGCTGCTGAAAACCAAGGTTCTGCAATCGTGCTGTTCCATCGCAGCGGCCAGCACCCGACTGCCGTTCAGATTCACATCCCAGTAACGCAGTGGATCAGCGACCGATTCGCCGACGGCTTTGAGTCCGGCGAAGTGGATCACTCCATCAATAGGCCCCTTGCATCGGAAGGCCTGATCCAGAGCATCCGACTCTCGAACGTCTCCTTCCACAACGGATAAGGCACCCCCCTGATCGGCCAGTTCCTCGACTCTCTTCAAGGCTTCTGGGCTGCTGTTGTCGAAGTTGTCCAGCACCACCAGTTCATGGCCGGCATCCAACAGCACAAGGCAGGTGTGGCTGCCGATGAAGCCGGCACCACCGGTGATCAGGATGCGGCTTCCCATCGCTGGTGATCCGAACTTCACACGATTGTGGAGCAGTTTGAGGAAACCCCCCTAGGTTTATTTGACCAACAAATAAAGAGTGGATAGCGAAAGGGTGGTGTCCGAACTGCGTCGGAACATCAGCGCAGATGGCAGGACTTTATTGAAGAACAACAATTTGCTACGCCCGTTGGTGGAGCAGATGGTTACCACCGAGGCGATTCAGGCATGTCCTGTCAGTGAGGACGATCTTGAAGATGCCCGGCAGGATTTGCTTGAGCAGCGAGGTTTTGAATCGATCGAGCAGTGGCCCGAGTTGCTTCAGGGTCTCGGAAGAACCGAGGAGGAAGTGCTGGAACGACTTCAATATGGTGTTCGCCGGCAGCATTTCATTCGCGAACAATTTTCCCCGAAAGCGGAAGCACGTTTTTTAGAAAGAAAGAACGAGCTTGATCAGGTGGTTTACAGCTTGCTCAGGATTGAAAACAGTTTTCTGGCTCGTGAGCTGTATCTCCAGATTGAATCGGGGGAATCAAATTTTGCCGATCTGGCCAAGCGGTATGCCGAAGGCCCTGAACGCAACACCAATGGCATTGTTGGGCCTGTCTCACTCACTCAGGCCCATCCACGCCTTGTTGAGAAATTGCGTGTGTCTCAGCCAGGCGTTTTGCTCGAACCCTTCCGGATCGCGGATTGGTGGTTGGTTGTGCGCCTCGAGCGTTATTCGCCAGCCACGTTCACTGACGAAATTTCCGATCGAATGTGCCAGGAGATGTTTGATGCGTGGATTGCAGAGCAAACAGCCACTACCTTGAGTCGTCTTGAGGCTGATTTCAGCGACTTCAATATTTCCTGATGACTCAGTCTTCGCCGTTTCCTCTGCTGAAGCATCCAGCCTTTTCTGACCTCTCCGAGGAAGGATCTGACCGTCTTCAGCAATGCTCACGTGTTCTGAGGTTTGAGCTGGGGCAACAGCTCTGTGAGCCGGATGACATCCCCGCACGAATTCTTGTATTGCTTAAAGGTCAGGCCCGATTGGTTGGGCGGCAAAAGGGTCGCCTGACAACGGTTGGCAAGTTCGGGCCTGGAAGTGTGATTGGCGCTGCCAGCCTGCTCAGTGGCAATCCTTGTGAAAATGTGATCGCCTCAGATGAGGTGATTGCCTGCGCGATCCCAGATCAGGACTGGGCTGATCTTTACGCGGCTGAAAACAGCTTCCGCGAGTGGTGTGACAAGCAGCTCTGGCCTCAGGAACTGTTGAGCCTGCTCGAGACCCTGGACGTTGGGACTGCAGAGACGGACAGTTCGCCGCTCGAGCAGCTGGAAGCCTTACTGAAGACAGCTCAACGCTGTTCGCCGGAGCCCGATGCAATTGGAGCGGCGATCGACGCCGGCCGGCAGGTCTACGTCACGAGTGCCTGGGGTGATCTGAGCGTTGGTCAGAGGATCACGACCTCATCGGAGCTGCCCAGCTGTGAACGGTTTTCGTTGCGTTTGGTGGCGCTGCCCTCTCAGGACGATTCCGCCCTAGCGCCTCTGGCTCAGATCGATCCAGACAAAGCTCTGACGCCATTTGAATCTATTCAGGATGCTGAAATCCTTCCGCCCGTCAGCAGTTACAGCCCAGAGCGCAATGTTGTGGACAGCCTGCGTCTGATTCGCGCAGACGGTGCGATTCAGGAAACTCTGGCCTGTTTTCAAATGTTGGCGCAGCTGATGAAGCTGCCGTTCCGACGGGATTCCATTGAGAAGGTTCTGCAGGACAACATTCGTCGGGGTCTTACCCCAAACCTTCAGCTTTGTGGCCAATTGGCCGCAAGTCTTGGATTGCACGTCATGGCTGCGAAAGTGCCGCCGGACGCCGGAACTCGCCTACAGGTGCCCTCCATGCTCCCTTGGCAGGGGGGCTTTGCCTTGGTGGTGGCCAGCAATGAGCAGGGGTTGAAACTGGCTTCTCCAAAGGAGGGGCTCGTGACCATCTCTCCTCAGGATCTGGCCTCGAGCTTTCCCGAGGGGATTGAGCTGCTGTTGATGGAGCGCTCCAATGCCACCCCGGATCAGAAATTCGGCCCTGGATGGTTCTGGCCTGCCTTGAAGAGGTATCGCGGCGTCCTGATTCAGGTTCTGGCCGCCAGCTTTGTGGTGCAGTTGTTCACCCTGGCCAATCCTCTGTTGATTCAAGTGATCATCGATAAGGTGATCAGCCAGCGAAGTCTCGATACTTTGCAGGTTCTGGGTATCGCCTTGGTGGTGGTGACGATCCTGGAAGGTGTGCTTGGAAGTCTCAAGACCTTCCTGTTCGCTGAAACCACCAATCGCATCGACCAGCGCCTGGGTGCTGAGGTGATCGATCATCTGTTGCGGTTACCTCTTGGATATTTCGATCGTCGGCCGGTGGGCGAATTAGGCACGCGAGTGGCCGAATTGGAGAAAATCCGTAATTTCCTGACGGGTCAAGCTCTCACCACGATTCTCGATGCTGCCTTTTCGGTGATCTACATCCTGGTGATGGTGATCTACAGCTGGCTTCTGACCTTGATCGCTCTTTCTGTGTTGCCGATTCAGATCGGACTGACAGTTCTTGGGGCGCCTCTGTTTCGCCGCCAGTTTCGTGCTGCTGCCGAAGAGAATGCCAAGACCCAAAGCCATCTCGTAGAGGTGCTTACGGGGATTCAGACCGTGAAGGCTCAGAACGTTGAGATGGTCAGCCGCTGGCGCTGGCAGGAATTTTATTCCCAGTACATCGCACGAACGTTTGAGAAGACGATTACAGGAACGGCACTGAATCAGACCAGTCAGGTTCTGCAAAAGATTTCGCAGCTGATGGTGCTCTGGATCGGGGCCTCCATGGTGCTGAACGGTGAGTTGAGCCTGGGTCAGTTGATCGCTTTCAGGATTATTTCCGGCTATGTCACCCAGCCTCTGCTGCGTTTATCCACCATCTGGCAGAACATCCAGGAGCTGAGGGTCAGTTTCGAGCGCCTTGCCGATGTGATTGATACGCCTGAAGAGTCTGATGAGGTGGATAAATCGAAGGTGATGTTGCCACCGCTTAAAGGCGAGGTCTGCTTTGAAGACCTTTCTTTCAGATTCCGCCCAGGACAGCCTGAGGTGCTGAAGGACATCAACCTGAAGATCAAGACAGGGACCTTTGTCGGAATTGTTGGACAGAGTGGCAGTGGTAAGAGCACGTTGATGAAGCTTTTGCCTCGTCTCTATGAGCCCGGTTCGGGGCGCATCCTCATCGATGGTTATGACATTGCCAAGGTTGAGCTTTATTCACTGCGCCGGCAAATTGGCATTGTGCCTCAGGATCCCTTGCTGTTTAGTGGCACGGTAAGTGAAAACATTGCACTCACGAACCCTGAAGCTTCCAGTGAGGAAATTGTGCGGGCTGCACGCCTTGCCAATGCTCATGATTTCATCATGGAGCTGGCGAGTGGTTACAGCACGCCTGTTGGCGAGCGTGGGGCTGCTCTCAGTGGAGGCCAGAGACAACGTGTTGCCATTGCACGAACCTTGTTGAGCAATCCGAAGTTGCTTGTGATGGATGAAGCGACGAGCGCATTGGATTACGAAACGGAACGGAAGGTTTGCGACAA
This sequence comes from Synechococcus sp. AG-679-D13, assembly GCA_003210735.1. GTDB lineage: Bacteria > Cyanobacteriota > Cyanobacteriia > PCC-6307 > Cyanobiaceae > Parasynechococcus. The sequence continues at coordinate 10,463 of QCUM01000025.1, read as the reverse complement.
CTTGCTCGAGAATCTTGATGAACAAACTGTGTTCTTCATTACCCATCGCCTGTCCACAATTCGTCAGGCCGATGTGATCGTGATGCTTCATCAAGGAGCCATCGTTGAGGTGGGCACTCACGACGAGCTGATGTCGCATCGTGGTCGCTATTACGCCCTTTATCGCCAGCAGGAGAGTTCCTGAAAATGACAATGAATCCTAAAAACTTGCCCGCTCTTTTCAAGCAGAGTTCTAGCAATCTCGTCGCAAAATCACGTGCATTGCTCCGTCGTTTTGATCCTGGAGCAGCTCAGGATGCGTCCGATCTCAATACCTACGACGAATCCGTTCTCCAGCAGGGTCGTTTCTGGATGCGCACGGTGACCTGGAGCCTGATTGGCACCACGGTGTTCGGAGTTGCCTGGCTGGCTTTGGCTCGGACGGAGGAGATCGTTGTTGCCGCAGGTCAATTAGAGCCTGTTGGCTCTGTCCAGGACATTCAGATGCCTGTGGGTGGCGTTGTCCAGCAGATCTTGGTGGAGGAGGGCCAGTCGGTGACCGCTGGTCAGGTGTTGATGAAGCTCGATACCGAAGCCAGTGAGCAGCAGCGTCGCAGCCTGGAGACCACGATCAAACTCAAGCAGGAGCAGCTCGGACTGAAGGAGCAGGAAAAGCGTCGTTATCTCCAGGTGAACAACGAGGAAGTTCAGATGCTCGAGAACAATCTCGAGCTTCAAATCGAGATTCAGGACCGTTTTGAAGATCTCGAGGAGGCTGGTGCTGCTTCAGAGCTGCAGTACCTAAGTCAGCAGAACACGGTGGAGGAAACCCGGGGTCGTTTGATGCAGACCAAGGCAGATCGCCTGCGCCAGGTTGCTCAGCTTGATCAACAGATGGCTCAGCTCAATTCCGAGTTGGCTGATCTTCAAAGTCGTCTTGCCGAAGCCAGGGTCACGTTGCGTTACCAGCAGCTGCAATCACCGGTGGATGGCGTTGTTTTCGATCTGCAGCCAACGTCTGCAGGTTTCACGGCCCAGTCCACCCAAACCGTGATGAAAGTTGTTCCCTACGGATCGCTTGAAGCGAAGGTTGAGGTTCCCAGCAACAAAATTGGTTTTGTCAAAGTTCCACCTGGCTGCCTGCAAGATCAGTCCATGTGTATGAAGGCTGATATCAGTATTGATTCTTACCCCTCAACAGACTTCGGCGTTTTGGAGGGGAGGGTAACCCGCATTGGTTCCGATGCTTTGCCTCCCGATCCTCAGGAACAGCGTCAGGAACTCAGCTTCCCAGTCACTGTTCGGCTCGATCAGCAGATGCTGGAGTTGAAAAGTGGATCCAAGCTTCCACTTCAGGTGGGTATGAGCCTCACAGCCAACATCAAATTGCGCAAGGTCTCCTATTTGCAGCTTCTGTTGGGTGGATTCCAGGACAAGGCAGAGTCGCTGCAAGAGCTCTGAAATTGATGCGAATTCTTTTCGTTCATCAAAACTTTCCTGGTCAATATCTTCATATCGTTCAGCGTTTAGCCCGTCAGGGAAGCCATCAACTTGTGGCACTCGGGATCAATGAACTGGATACGGATCGGCCCCTGCCTGAATCACTGAAATACTTCCGATATCCCCTGGCCCAGGGAAATACCAAGGGAATTCATCGTTGGGTGATGGAGATGGAGTCAAAGACGATTCGAGCTGAGGGCTGTGCGCGTGCCGCCCATGAACTGAAGACCAAGGGCTTCACACCTGATCTCATTTGTGCGCACCCAGGCTGGGGTGAAGCGCTGTTCCTCAAGACGGTTTGGCCTGATTCACCGTTGCTCTGCTACCAGGAATTCTTTTACAACAATCAAGGATTTGACTCCAATTTTGATCCGGAATTTGATCGGGATTCGAGCTGGCAAGACGAAGCCCGTTTGAGGATGAAAAATGCCTATCTCCACCTCACGCTGGACCAGGCTGACTGGAATATTTCGCCCACTCGTTTTCAGGCCAGCAGTTTCCCTGCCCATTGGCAGCGCATGATCAGCGTCATCCATGACGGCGTGGATACCCAAAAAGCCTGTCCCAATCCTTCCGCCGCTTCACTCACGCTTCCCGATGGCACTGTTCTTGAGCAGGGCCAGCCGATTGTCACCTTCGTGAATCGCCGTCTCGAGCCTTACCGCGGTTGCCATACCTTTCTGCGGGCTTTGCCTTCGCTCCAGGAGCAATGCCCTGAGGCCCAAATCGTGATCGTTGGTGAGACCACCGGAGTTAGTTATGGCGCTGCTTGTTCTGAAGGGGAGTGGAAGGACAAGTTTCTGGCGGAGATCGAGGGGCGGTATGACCCCTCCAGGGTGCACTTCACCGGAACGCTGCCCTACAAGCAGTTCATTCCGTTGTTGCAACTCAGCGCTTGCCACGTTTATCTCACCTATCCCTTCGTGATGAGTTGGAGCTTGCTCGAGGCGATGGCCTGTGGTTGTGCTGTTGTTGGCTCCGATACCGCGCCGGTGCGAGAGGTGATTCGCCACGGAGAGAATGGTTTGTTGGTCGATTTCTTCTCCCCCGCTGATCTGGCTTCTGCCGTTGTGGAGCTTCTTCAAGACCGTGAGCGTGCGGCAGCTTTCGGTGTTGCTGCTCGCAGCACAGTGCAACGCACCTACGATTTGGATGTATGTGTGCAACGCCAGCTGTCTTTGATGGACCTTGTGGCAAGCGGCAGCATCTTTGCTTAGGTCAGCGGGCAGACTGAGCCGGAATCAATGGGTCTGGAGTCTTGAGTCAACTGCAGAGCCTGAGGGGCATGGTGGATCTGCTGCCGGGGACCCTGCAGCGCTGGCAGGCGGTGGAAGCTGTGGCGCGGGAGCATTTTCTGCGTTCCGGTTTTGGAGAGATCCGCACTCCTTTGCTGGAGAGCACAGATCTTTTCTGTCGTGGCATCGGTGAGGGCACCGATGTGGTGGGAAAGGAGATGTATAGCTTCAGCGATCGGGGTGATCGCTCATGCACCCTGCGACCGGAAGGCACCGCATCGGTGGTGCGGGCGGCAGTGCAGCACGGTCTGCTCAGTCAGGGGACCCAGAAACTCTGGTATTCCGGGCCGATGTTTCGCTACGAGCGCCCTCAAGCGGGGCGTCAGCGCCAGTTTCATCAGATCGGTGTGGAGTGGCTGGGGGCGGGAAATGCCCGCAGTGATGTGGAAGTGATCGCCCTGGCCTGGGATCTTCTGGCGCAGCTCGGGGTTGGGGGCCTGGAGCTGGAGATCAACAGCCTCGGCACCCCGGAGGATCGCCAGGCCTACCGAGAGGCACTGGTGGCCTGGTTAGAGCAGCGGATGGACCAGTTGGATGCCGATTCGCAAGCACGGTTGACGACCAATCCGTTGCGGATTCTCGATTCAAAGAACCCGGCAACCCAAGCCCTACTCGAGCAGGCACCAACGTTGGCAGATGCCCTCAGCCCAGATAGCCGCCATCGTTTCGCAGCAGTGCAGGAGGGGTTGACCGCTCTTGGGATTTCCTATCGGCTCAATCCACGGTTGGTGCGGGGGCTCGACTATTACGGACACACCGCCTTCGAGATCACGAGTGACCAGCTGGGAGCTCAGGCCACCGTGTGTGGCGGCGGCCGTTACGACGGTCTGATCGGACAGCTTGGGGGCCCCGCTACACCTGCCATCGGATGGGCGCTTGGGATGGAACGGCTGTTGCTTGTGCTTGAGGCCGCTGCTCAGGCTGATCCGCAGGGTCCGGCGGCTCGGCTGGTGCGTCCACAGGCTCCCGACGCTTATCTGGTCAATCGCGGCGACAGGGCCGAATCGGCCGGCCTTTCACTGGCGCGAGCCCTGCGTCAGCAAGGACTCATGGTGGAGCTGGACAGCTCAGGATCCGCTTTCGGTAAGCAGTTCAAGCGAGCTGATCGCAGTGGTGCCCGCTGGGCCTTGGTGCTTGGTGATGAGGAGGTTGAGCGTGGTGAAGTGCGGTTGAAGCCGCTGAACCAGCAGTCGGAGGAATCCACCGTTGCGTTGAGTGGAATCGCCGCGATGGTGGAGCTGCTGCGGAGCCGTTGAACTTGAGATGCTGATTCACCTCGTCACCGGTGGTGCCGGATTTCTTGGATCGCATCTGGTTGATCGGCTGATGCAGGCTGGCGAGGAGGTGATTTGCCTCGACAATTACTTCACGGGTCGAAAGGCCAACATCGCTCGCTGGATTGGTCATCCCCGTTTTGAGCTGATTCGTCACGATGTGACTGAGCCGATCAAGCTCGAGGTGAATCGGATCTGGCACCTGGCCTGCCCTGCATCGCCGATTCATTACCAGTGCAATCCTGTTAAGACCGCAAAAACCAGTTTTCTGGGTACCTACAACATGCTGGGTCTGGCCCGTCGTGTTGGGGCCCGTTTGTTGCTGGCCAGCACGAGTGAGGTGTATGGCGATCCGGAGGTGCACCCCCAGCCGGAGGATTACCGCGGCTGTGTGAACACCATTGGTGTGCGCAGTTGTTACGACGAGGGCAAACGCATCGCTGAGACCCTTTGCTTTGATTACCAGCGGATGAGTGGCGTGGAAGTGCGGGTGATGAGAATTTTCAACACGTATGGGCCGCGCATGTTGCTAGACGATGGCCGGGTGGTAAGCAATTTCATCGTTCAGGCGCTGCGGGGTGAACCGCTGACGCTGTATGGAGACGGGTCCCAAACCCGCTCCTTTTGTTATGTGAGTGATCTGATCGAGGGGATGATCCGGTTGATGAACGGATCCCATACGGGGCCAATCAATGTCGGTAATCCTGATGAATTCACCATCCGTCAGCTGGCTGATTTGGTGCGCGCTCGGATCAATCCCAACCTTCCATTGATCCAGAAGCCGTTACCGCAGGATGACCCGTTGCAGCGCCAGCCTCTGATCGATCTGGCCCGAAAGCAGCTCAACTGGCAGCCGACTGTGTCACTGGAGCAGGGGCTGGACCCGACCATCGAGTCTTTCCGTAAGGTCCTCGCATACGGTGACCAGATAGGAGCGTGACGATTCAAAGAATCTGCTGCATCGGAGCGGGCTACGTCGGTGGCCCGACGATGGCGGTGATCGCGGATCGCTGCCCGCAGATTCATGTCACGGTGGTGGACCTCAATCAGGCCAGGATTGATGCCTGGAACGATGAGGATCTCAGCCGGCTCCCCGTTTTTGAGCCCGGTTTGGATGCGGTGGTGGGACGAGCCAGGGGACGCAATCTGACCTTTTCCACGGAGGTTGAAGCATCGATCGGCGCGGCGGACATGGTGTTCATTTCAGTCAATACCCCCACCAAGACAAAAGGCCTTGGGGCTGGTCAGGCCAGCGATTTACGTTGGGTTGAGGCCTGCGCTCGCACCGTGGCTCAAGCAGCCACCGGCCACACAATTGTGGTTGAGAAGAGCACCCTGCCGGTGCGGACAGCTGCAGCCATTCAGACGATTCTGGCTGCGGCTCAAAATGACGGTGCGGAACGTCGTTTTTCCGTGCTTTCCAATCCCGAGTTTTTGGCGGAGGGCACCGCAATCGCTGATCTGGAGGCGCCCGACCGGGTGTTGATCGGTGGGGATGATCCCGATGCCATCAATGCCCTGGCTGGGATCTACGGCCATTGGGTGGCGAAAGAGCAGATCCTGCGCACGAATCTGTGGAGCAGCGAACTGTCCAAGCTCACCGCGAATGCATTCCTAGCCCAGCGGATCAGTTCGATTAATTCAATCGCTGCGTTCTGCGAAGCGAGCGGCGCCGATGTGCGGGAAGTGGCTCGGGCGATCGGAACAGATAGCCGTATTGGCCCCAAGTTCCTCAGTGCAGGGCCGGGATTCGGGGGCAGTTGTTTTCAGAAAGATATTCTCAATCTTGTGTATCTCTGCCGTCATTTCGGTCTGCCTGAAGTGGCGGACTACTGGGAAAGTGTGGTTCAACTGAACAATTGGCAACAGCACCGTATTGCCCGCTTGGTGGTGGAAAAGTTGTTCGGCACGGTGACGGGCAAACGGCTCGCGGTGCTTGGTTTTGCCTTCAAGGCCAACACCAACGACACCCGAGAGGCGCCTGCGATCCGTGTCTGCGCTGATTTGCTGGAAGAGGGGGCACAGCTTGCAATCCATGATCCCAAGGTGGCCACGGCTCAGATGGCGCGAGATTTGAAGCAGGACGAGTCTGCGGTATTGGATTCAAGCGGCAGCTGGTGCCGCTCAGAGTCAATCGATGCTGCGGTGGCGGGTGCCGATGCGGTTTTGATCCTCACGGAGTGGGAGCAGTATCGGCAGCTGAAATGGGCTGATCTCGCTTCAAGAATGCGTCGTCCGGCCTGGGTGTTTGATGCCCGGGCTGTCACGGAGTCTCAGCAGGTGAGGGCAGCTGGTTTGAGTCTCTGGAAGGTGGGTGACGGAGAGGGTTGATGACACGCACGGTTTTGGTCACCGGTGCCGCCGGTTTCATTGGAGCGGCCCTGAGCCAGCGTTTGCTCCTGAGGGGTGATCGAGTGGTTGGCCTCGACAATCTGAACGACTACTACGACCCGGCTTTGAAGCAGGCCCGTCTTCGGGAGATCGAGGCGGTTGCCCCCAGCAATGCCTGGCGCTTCGAGCGGATGTCATTGGAGGACGGAGATGCGCTGATGGACCTGTTCGCTGCGGAGACTCCTTCGGTGGTGGTCAATCTCGCTGCCCAGGCGGGGGTGCGTTACTCGCTGGAGAACCCTGCCGCGTACATCCAGAGCAACCTTGTGGGCTTCGGACACCTCCTGGAGAGCTGTCGCCATCACGGTGTTGGCCATCTGGTGTATGCCTCCAGCAGTTCGGTGTACGGCGGTAATCGCAACCTTCCCTTTCACGAGCGTCAGGCGGTGAACCACCCGGTGAGCTTGTACGCCGCCAGCAAGAAGGCCAATGAGTTGATGGCACACACCTACAGCCATCTGTATGGCCTGCCGGCAACCGGTCTGCGCTTTTTCACTGTGTATGGGCCCTGGGGAAGGCCCGATATGGCGCCGATGCTTTTTGCCCGGGCGATCCTGGCCGGTGAACCGATCAAGGTGTTCAATCACGGCAAGATGCAGCGCGACTTCACTTACATCGACGACATCGTTGAAGGGGTTCTGCGCTGTTGCGACAAGCCAGCTACAGCCAATCCCGACTTCGATTCTCTGCACCCGGATCCGGCGACCGCAGCAGCACCGCATCGGTTGTTCAATATCGGCAACAGCCAGCCCACCGAGCTCATGCGCTTCATCACAGTGATGGAGCAGGCCTTGGGCCGCGAGGCTGTGAAGGATTTTCAGCCGATGCAGCCAGGTGATGTGGTGGCAACAGCGGCCGAAACCGAAGCATTGGAGCGATGGGTGGGCTTCCGCCCTTCCACCTCGATCGAAACTGGTGTGAACAATTTCGCGCGTTGGTACCGGACCTACACAGGCAGTTAACCAATAAAAAAAGCCGACTTTTCAGCCGGCTAATGATGAAAAGTAACCTGCTGGATCAGGCGGAACCAACGCCTGTATAGGCACCGTAGAAGAACAAACCAACCACAAACAGAACGGCCATTCCCCCAGCTGTTGCGACCAACCAAAGTGGAAGAACACCTTCGGTCCAACGTGAACGCCAGGGAACTGCTGGGCGGCCATCTGGTAGGCGATCAGGGATTCGACCGTCTGGATAAAGAGACTTCTTGCTGCTCATGATCTGACCCTCAGTTAAAGAAGTAGCTGGAAAAGAGCACCCCGGTCACGAAGACCACGAGAAGGCCCAGATACAGGCTGGTTCGGTTGAGTTCAACCGGAAGGTTGTTGGGGTTGGGATTGCGTTCCATTGAGGGGGATCAGCGACGGATGAATTGCATCGCGGCGAGAGCGCCGAGAAAGAAAACCGTCGGAACTCCGAGGGTGTGAAGGGCAAGCCAGCGAACCGTGAAAATCGGATAAACGCGTGGCGCAGAGGAAACGGGTGCTTGTGCCATCGATTTATTTCAAGCGAACATCGAGCTCGGATTTGCCTTCGTAGCGCTGGCTGACCACTGGAGCTTTGCTTTCAGAAGCCTGAAAATAAGCATCGGGACGTGGTGTGCCGAAGGCGTCGTAGGCCAGACCGGTGGACACGAAGAGGAAACCTGCCAAGAAAATGGAAGGCAGTGTCACGGCATGAATAACCCAGTAACGGATGCTCGTGATGATTTCGAAGAACGGGCGTTCTCCGGTGGAGCCTGCAGCCATAGCTTCGGCGAATCAGTCGAGTGATCCTAGGGGGTGGCCCTGGATTACTGAGGCAGCTCGGCAGGCTCGGTTACACAGCGTTGTTGTCCCAGCGGAGCAGATTGCCGCGTTCACCCAGCACGAAGGCATGGTCGCCGTCAAAGATCAGGCGAGTGAAATTGCTGGGTTGGCGGTCGCCTACGGGATCGATTTCCCAGCTGTCGCCGCCGTCCTGGCTGACCAGCAGTGTTCCGTTACCGCCTCCTGCCCAGATGGCTTCGTTGTCATCCCAGGCCATGTCCATGTAGCCATAACCGTTGGTGATCGGAATGATTGCTTTACTCCAGCTATCCAGATCACCAGGCTCTTCATTCAGTCGAATCTGAGCTCCGCGAGCCAACATCCACAGGTTGCCGTTGGGTTGGAAGCCAATGCTCTGAAGGCGCTGACTACTCACTCTTTGATGCACCTTCCAGACGGAGTCTCCTGGCTGCCAGGTGGCGTAAAAGTTGCCAAGGCTGCTCACACTTACGTAGCTACCGTCCTCACCGCGACGCAGGTCACGCACCGCTCCTGCGGCATCAGTCACCTTCGCTTCCCAGCTGACGCCGTCGTCATGGGTTTCATACACCGCGCCGACATTGGTGGCTAACTCAGCCGAGTGACTGCTGAGAGCAGTAATCAGATAAGGCTCCCCTGGGAGCTTGGTATCCAGGAACAGGCGAGTCCAGTTCTGGCCGCCATCGTCGGTGTGCATCAACAAACCGGGCTCGCCGGCGATCCAACCTTCATCACCGTTGAAATCGATGCTGATCAGTCGGAAGTTTTCTTCATCAGGGAGATCAAGACTGCGTTCGTTCCAATGGGCACCGCCGTCGTTGGTTTCCTGAATCATCCGGTTGCTGCCGACCAGAAAGCCGTGCTTTTGGTCGGTAAATGCAATATCGAGAGGATTGGCCTGGGTGTCCAAATCCTGGGATTGCCAGGGACTGCTGGCGGCTATGGGTAGGCGCGTTGAAACGCAGCCGCTGAGGCTGACGCCCAGCACAAGCACCAACAGCAGATTGACGGTGGAGGAAAGAAGGCGGCTCATGGTGAGCAATCAGCGCAGGGAATACAGGGAGAGGAAGAAGGCGAAACCGAGGGCAAGGCTGCCGAAAATCAGAACGTTTTTTTGCCCGGGGGTCATCCGGTTGACGCCAAGCCCGAAATTGAGGTTTTCCTCAAATCCGCTGGCCTTTGTTCGGGGACCGATGTCCCTGAAGGCTGCAACTTTGCTACGACAAACCGGGCAACGGAAGGTCAGCGCGTCGATATCTGCGAAGGCCGTTCCCACTGCAATATTCACTTTTTTGACACCTTCATCAGGGTCGTAAACGAATCCGCAACTGCGGCATTCGTAGCGATGGGTTCGTGGATCACTTTCCTCAGCCAGAACAGCAGAAGCAGCTTCTGCTGAGGCCGGTTCAGCTGAGACCGTTTCAGCAGGGGCCTCTGCGGTTTCGGCAACAGAAGACTGCTCCACAGGCTGTTTCTCGTCGCTCACCGCAGGTTCGCTGTTCTGAGTGACTCTATCGACGTCAACTCCGGGCGGTGAGTGTCAGACTGACTCCCACTACGGGGACGTTCATGTTCGCCCTGCCCGGCTATGACGCCTTCCTTGGCTTTTTGCTGATCGCTGCTGCGGTACCTGCCCTGGCACTGATCACCAACAAGCTTGTGGCGCCAAGGAGCCGCGCTGGTGAGCGACAACTCACCTACGAATCCGGCATGGAGCCGATCGGCGGTGCCTGGATTCAGTTCAATATCCGCTACTACATGTTCGCCCTGGTCTTCGTCATTTTTGATGTGGAGACAGTTTTCCTTTATCCCTGGGCGGTCGCCTTCCATCGCCTGGGTTTGCTTGCCTTCATCGAGGCTTTGGTCTTTATCGCGATTCTGTTGGTCGCTCTGGCCTATGCCTGGCGCAAGGGCGCACTCGAGTGGAGCTGAGCCATGACTGACATCCCTACCCCGTCCATCACTGCTGTTCGCGACCTGCGTGAGGCAAGCTGTGGCCCTGTTGGTGCCCCTCCGATCACCACTGATCTGAGTGAGAACGTGATTCTCACCAGCCTCGATGATCTGCACAACTGGGCTCGTCTAAGCAGTCTCTGGCCGCTGCTTTACGGAACCGCCTGCTGCTTTATCGAATTTGCTGCGTTGCTCGGCTCCCGCTTCGATTTTGACCGCTTCGGATTGGTTCCTCGCAGTTCACCGCGGCAGGCGGATTTGCTGATTGTCGCGGGCACCGTCAC
>QCUM01000024.1 GCA_003210735.1 Synechococcus sp. AG-679-D13 | reverse complement strand
GACTTCGCTGGTTACGCCTGCCTGAGCCCCGATGGCCAGCACCTGGCCTGGGTGGAATGGCAGCAACCGTCTATGCCCTGGGACAGCAGCAGCCTCTGGTGCGCCGAGGTCGGTTCAGACGGCGCGCTGTTCAACCCCCAGCAGCTGGCGGGAGAGACGGGGGTTTCTGTGTTCCAGCCCCAGTGGTTACCGGACGGTCGCTTGCTGGTGGCGGAAGACAGCAGCGGCTGGTGGAACCTGATGGTCAAGCACCCGAACGAGACAAGCTGGCAGAGGCCCTGGCCGATGGCGGCTGAAACAGCCATGCCGCAATGGATCTACGGCATGAGCACCACGGCCTGGGATGGCACCGGTCTGCTGGCGGCCGTCTGCAGCCGGGGCAGCTGGACGCTCAAGCGGTTGCAGGCCGATGGGGCCGTGGTGACCATTGATCAGCCGTTTGACGACCTGGCCTACCTGCAAGCCTGCAAGGGGAGGGCCGTTGCTGTGGCAAGCCACAGCACCTGTGTTGGAGGGCTGCTGGAGATGGATCTGCGGCCCGCGTCACCGCTCTGGGAGCACACACCCGCTGTGATCTCACCCCTGCCTGCGGAAGCCATCAGCGTGGCCGAACCGATGTGGTTCAACGGCCATGACGGCGAGCGCACCCACGCCTGGTATTACCCACCCATGGATGGCAGCACCGGAGCTGCACCTCTGCTGGTGAAGAGTCACAGCGGTCCCACCGCCATGGCCCGCCGCGGCCTCCAGCTGGGGATCCAGTACTGGACGTCCCGCGGCTGGGGGGTGATGGACGTGAACTACGGCGGATCAACAGGCTTCGGGCGCGAGTACCGAGAGCGACTCAACGGTGGCTGGGGAGTGGTGGATGTGGCCGACTGCGCAGCAGCGGCTCAGGCACTGATCCACGCGGGCCGCGCCAATCCCGATCAGATCGCCATCGAAGGCGGCAGCGCCGGAGGGTTCACCACCCTGGCAGCGCTCTGCTTCACCGATGTCTTTCGTGTCGGAGCCTGCCGCTACGCCGTCTGTGATCTCACGGCGATGGCCGAAGAAACCCACCGCTTTGAAGCCCGCTACCTCGATCAGCTGGTGGGGAACTGGCCCGCAGAGAGGGCGCTCTATGACGGACGATCTCCTCTGCAGCACGCCGATCAAATCCGCTGTCCGGTGCTCTTTTTCCAAGGCAAGCAGGACAAGGTCGTTCTACCGGAGCAGACCGAACACATGGCCGCAGCCCTGCGTGCCAATGGCGTCCCGGTGGAGGTGCGGCTGTTTGAGGATGAAGGCCATGGGTTCCGCAACCAGACCACCCAGGTGCAGGTGCTCGAGGCGACCCAAGCCTTCTTCCACCGCCAGCTCGGCCTGCCGATCGCTTAAGGGAACGACTGCTGCTTGGCGGGTTTTACATAGGGACAACTCAGATCCGTGGGCGGCACCATGCCCGTCAGCAAGTAGCGGCTTATGGCCTTCTCCAAACATGAGGACTGGACATTGGTGTAGGTGCCGTGCTCGTTACCGACCACCTGTAGTGTGCGCATCGACGGGAACGCCCTGGCCATAGCGGTGGACCAGACCCAGGGGGTGGCAGCATCCCATCGGGTCCCAGAGATCAGACCGGACACATCATGCTCGAGGAACGGGGCACGAGGCACGGGTGAGTTGGCCTTGAGATCCTCATAGCCACTGCAAAGGGCCAGAAAGTTGACGCCCAGGGTGCCGCCGTAGAGGGGAGCCTGACGGGTTAGATCCCCAAGCAAAGCAGACTGCTGCTTTGGAGACGGGCGCTGTGGGAAGTCTTGACAGGTGACGGCCGCAAAACCAGCAGCAGCGTTGGAATCATGACCTGGACTCCGCAAAAGAGGGTGCTGAAGCGTCTTCAGGGCAGCGGTTCGCTCAGCTGGAGTTCCAAACAAGGCCTTGTGCACCGTTTCGATCAAGGTGCGCCCATAGGTTCCGGACAACCTGGAGATGAAGACGTAGTTGACCAAGGGATCCAAAAGATCCCAGCGGGTATACGTGCTGCCATCCGGCAGTTTGAGTGGCGCCTGGGCCAGGCTGGCCAACGATCGCTGCAGCGGACTCTTCAGGTCCGGATGCAATTGGAGGAAGAAGCGAATCGCGTCATCTGGAGCTGTGGCAGAACGACGCAAACCTGAGAGATCGCTCCAGGGATCGACACTTCCATCGAGAACCAAAGCACGGACCCGCCCTGGGAACAGCGCCGCGTAGGTGGAACCAATCACAGTTCCGTAAGAGATGCCCCAGAAGTTGAGGCGGTCATCGCCAACCGCCTGGCGAAGAGCCTCAAGATCGTGAGCCGCTTCCACCGTGCCCATCTGCTGGATCAAGGTGCGGTGACGGGCAATGCAGTCGCGGTTGCGCTCGGTGAGATCCCGCTGACGCTGCGACAGCACCTGTTGCCAATCCACAGGACCGATCGCCGGTCGTCGGGGCATGGCCACCGCGCAATCCGTCAGCGCAGGCTTTGACTGACCCAGTCCCCGGGGATCCCACGTAACGAAATCAAAGGCGTGCCGCACCTCTGAAGGCAGCAGCATCCCTTTGGTGGCACTGCCACCTCCGGGCTGCCCTGGGCCGCCAGGGTTGAAGAACAAGGTCCCGATCCGCTCCTGGGCAGACCCTGTGGCAGGCAGACGGAAGACCGCCAATTCCACCTTGGGACCACCAAGATCAGATCGGCGCAGTGGACGGTTGAAGCTGGCGCACTCGTAGCCGTAGGAGGCCAATGTTTCGTTCTGGCATACCTCCCACTGCAGAGGCGGGAACGACTGGTCGGCCAATCCCCGCCCGCCAAGCGGACTGACCAAGGCCAGACCTGACATCACAGCCAATGATCTCTGGATCCAGTAGGACCATCTCCCTGCTCGTGGTGTCACGGCATGCCGTTGGCAACAACCGAGTCATCCAATCTGCGTTGCTCTTAAGACGCAAGTTCACTTTTACCTAGCAAGAGCAATCACTTGACCTCAACTTGACCAAAATGTTTGCTCTGAACATTTTGGTGGACAAAGGCTTAATTTGGTAGCAAGAGCTACGAAAGCTGCTTTGCGATCCCGTCTTCGGCGCCTGGGTATTGCCGCCCTATGCGTACCTGCCCTTCAACTGCTTCTCGGTGCGACGCTGCCAGCCCATGCGGGCGATGGCAGTGCCGCTGCTGACAACACACTGATTCTGGTCAGCTCGGCGCTCGTCCTCCTGATGACGCCAGGACTGGCCTTTTTCTACGGCGGTTTTGTTCAGGGGCGCAACGTCCTCAACACCATGGGCATGAGCCTGGTGATGATGGGAATCGCCACACTGGTCTGGACCAGCATCGGCTTCAGCCTTGCCTTTTCCGATGGCGGCGCCATGAACGCGTTCATCGGCCATCCCTTCCAGTACGCGTTGCTGAACAACCTTCCTGGCACATGGACCGGGCTCTCCATTCCCGGGCTGTCATTTGCCTTGTTCCAAGGCATGTTCGCGATCATCACCCCCGCCTTGATCTCCGGGGCCCTGGTGGAGCGCTTGAGCTTTCGCTTTTGGTGCCTGTTCAGCCCGATCTGGCTGCTGGCGGTTTACGCACCGCTGGCCCACATGGTCTGGGGCGGCGGGTTTCTTGGAAAGGATCTCGACTTTGCTGGAGGCACCGTGGTGCACATCAGCTCGGGCGTCTCAGCTCTGGTGCTGGCCGGCCTGGTGGGCTCACGTAAAGAGTGGCCCCAGTCCGGGAAGCCGCCCCATGACGTGACCCAAATCATCCTGGGGACCGGGCTGCTCTGGTTTGGCTGGTTCGGCTTCAACGGCGGCAGTCAGCTGGCCATCGGCGGCGCGGAACTGCCCTTCACCACAACCCACATCTCCGCCGCGGCCGGCTTGGTGACCTGGACCCTGGTGGAAACCTGGCGTGACGCCAAACCCACTGCCGTGGGCATGGCCACCGGTGCCGTCGCCGGCCTGGTGGGCGTCACCCCCGGGGCCGGTTTCATCACCCCGGGGGCGTCCATGGCCATTGGGGCGATCACCGCGGTGCTCTGCTACGCCTCGATTCAGCTCAAGATGCGACTGCGTTTTGACGACTCCCTCGACACCTTCGCCGTCCATGGCGTCGGCGGCACCGTAGGGGCCCTTCTGACCGGCGTCTTCGCAAGCGCTCCGCTGATTGCCTCTCATCCAGCAGGAGCTGTCCTGGCTGACAACGGCCGTTTTTCCCTGATCCTTGGTCAGCTGCAGGCCGTTCTCGTAGCCTATGGCCTCGCAGCCGGCGGCACACTTGTGATTGCGATGGCCCTGCGCCAATGCGGGGTCCCCTTCCGTGTGAACGATGACGCCGAAAGGCTCGGCGTCGACATCGAGGAACACGGTGAAGAGGCCTACGGCGAACGCACTGGCTCGCCGATCTTCGACTGAACAACACCAGACAAGACTTGAAGCCCTGGTATTGCCGGACCAGGGCTCAGTTGTAATCGTGGATGCGACCTTGGCAGCCAAGCAGCATGAAACGGTGGCTAAAAGAATTCAGCGATTTTTTCTTTGTCAAAGGAAATGTGCTGGCGCTTGCGATAGCCGTTGTCGTCGGTGATCAAGTTTCAGCAATCACCAAGAGCCTTTCATCGGATCTATTAATGCCGCTGATCAATCCATTTATCCCCTCTGGCAGCTTCAAGGACCTGTCCATCCCCTACTTCGGGGGGCCGATCGCCATTGGCAAATTGCTCGACACCTTTTTATCTGCTCTGCTGGTGGCCTGGGCTCTGTTCATGATCATTCAGGCCATGAAACGGATCGAGCGAATCGGGCATCATGAGAACACACCAGCCGACTGACAGCTGGAGGCCAGTCGGTCAGCTGTGCTCGCGCAAAAACGCGACCGTGGACGCGAGCTCATCGCTGAAGCGGTCGATCTCTTCAAAGGTGCTGGTGAAACTGAGACTGGCCCGAGCCGAAGCCGTGACGCCGTAGTGGCGATGCAGAGGCTGGCAGCAGTGGTGACCACTGCGGATGCAGATTCCTGAAGCATCGATCAGCTCTGCGATGTCATTGGCGTGAACACCGTCAACCAGGAACGTGGCCAGGGCTCCACGCTCCGGTTGCTGTTCAGGAGTCGGACCGAGGATCTTGACCCCATCTATGGCGTGGAGCCGCTCGAACAGATAGCGGGTTAGCTGGGCTTCCCAAGCCTGGATCGCATCGAGCCCGATGGCCTGGAGATAGCGGATCGCAGCCCCCATACCAACGGCTTCACCGATGGCCGGGGTTCCAGCTTCAAACTTGTGGGGCAGCACGGCCCAGCTGCTGCTGTCGAGGAACACGTCCTGGATCATTTCCCCGCCACCAAGGAAAGGCGGCATGGCCTCCAGCAGCGCTTCACGCCCCCAGAGAAATCCCATCCCGGTGGGACCACAGAGCTTGTGGGAAGAGCCCACCAGAAAATCAGCATCCAGCGCGACGGTATCGATGGGCTGATGCGCCAGGCTCTGGCAAGCATCGACCAGCACCAGAGCGCCCACCTTGTGGGCGAGGGGGATCACCTCTCCCAGTGGGTTGCAGCAACCAAGGGCATTGCTGATGTGAACCAGGCTCACAAGCCGGGTGCGCTCGCTGAGCTTGGCCCTGAAATCAGCCAGGTCCAGCTCGCCGGATTCGGTGATGCCCACATGACGCAACACACAACCAGTGCGCTGAGCCAACAATTGCCATGGCACCAGATTGCTGTGGTGCTCCATGACGGTGAGCAGCACTTCATCACCTTTGCGGAGATTGGCGTCGCCCCAGGTGCGAGCCACCAGATTGATGGCTTCGCTGGCATTCCGCGTGAACACAATTTCACGGGAACTGCTGGCGCCGATGAACTCGGCCGTGATCGATCGCGCCCTTTCGAACGATTCCGTGGCCCGAGCACTCAGCTGGTGGGCTCCACGATGCACGTTGGCGTTATCGCAGTTGTAGTACTGCTGAAGCGCGGCCAGAACCTGACGCGGTTTCTGACTGGTGGCCGCGTGATCCAGGTAGACCAGCGGGCGACCATCCGGAGCTTTTTGTTCAAGAATCGGGAAATCGGCACGATATTGAGATGCCAAGTTCACGATATCTACACCAGAACGCGCTTTTGGGGCGGTCGTCATCGGTCGAGGCTCTCCATCACACGGTTCAGCGGCTGCCAGGCCTTCGCCAGGGAAGGAAGTTGCTCAATCACCTCCTGACAGGCGCCGCGCAGCAGCAAAGCAGCGGCGTCAGAGGCGCCGATGCCACGGCTCTGCAAATAAAACAACTCGTCCTCCTGCAACTGGGACACGGTGGCGCCATGGGCGCAGCGCACATCGTCCGCAACGATTTCAAGCTCCGGCTTAGTGTCGACACGGGCCTGGCCAGATAACAACAGGTTGCGACTGAGCTGCGCTGCATTTGTGCGCTGGGCGACGCGAGGAACATCGATCGCACCGTTGAAGATCGTGTGGGATTGACCGGAGGCCAGACATTTCTGCAGCTGATCCAACTCACCCTCCGGCCCGTCGAAGCGCACAGCGGTGTGGGTGGCCAATTGCTGTTCTGCACTGGTCATGGCAAGGCCTTTGAGTGTTGTTTCGGCCTGGCCTTCCAACTGGACCACCCGAGGCTCCACCCGACCCAGAGACCATCCGGTCACGACAGATGTGAAGGCATAACGGCTGCGAGGCGCCTGTTCCACCGCCAAATGGGCCAAAAGAGAAGCCTGACCATCGGCCGTGGCGAGAAAACCATGGCGAAGCTCAGCTTCCTGACCAAGGTGTACCTCAATCACATGGCTGTGGGCAGAGACACCTTCAGCCAGGACGACTTCAAGAAGATCCAGATCCGCCTTTTCATCCAAAATCAGAATCACCCTGGTGGCGACGAGACCATCACCACCCGAGAGCACCAGCTCCAACGGAGGCACCTTGCCGCGGATCCGCAAAGCCAGGAGTTGGTGACTACTGGCATGGTTGAACTCCACTGGCCAGGCTTCAGCACAACCGCAGTGATCCAGGATCTGCCCCAGAACCTGCTCCAGATCAGCATGATTCAGCAGGGAAAAACCCTGTGGCCAAACCTGACCCTCAAGAGAGGGCTGACTGCCATCCAGCACAAGTCGCAGCACTCCCTCGGACGGTGCGGGAAGGTCTTGACGGACTGATGTCGAACTTGGAGGAAGCGCTGCAACAGCTGCCAGCCGCTTGAGATCGGTGAGCCGCCAGGCCTCCTGCCGTCGCGTTGGCAGACCGAGACGTTCCAAAGCAGCGCGGCCTCGCTCCTGAACCGGTGCCAGCACACTGCTGACCATGGTCACGCCACCCCCTGAGCGGCGAGTTCCTTATCGACCCAGTCGTACCCGGTCTGCTCCAGCTCGAGAGCCAGCTCCCGACCACCGGTGCGCAGGATTCTTCCCGCAGCCATCACATGCACGTAATCCGGGGTGATCTCATCCAGCAAGCGCTGGTAATGGGTGATCAACAAGGTGGCGTTGTCGGTTGTAGCCAACTGATTGACGCCACCGGCCACGATGCGCAGGGCATCGATATCCAAGCCGGAATCGGTCTCATCCAGGATCGACACCACAGGCTCGAGCAGCGCCATCTGCAGAATCTCGTTGCGCTTCTTCTCGCCTCCGGAGAAGCCTTCGTTCACGCTGCGCTCCAGGAAAGCTGGATCCATTTGCACCACGGCCAGCTTCTCGCCCACGTGGTCTTCAAAAGCAAAGGTGTCCAGTTCTTCAGCCCCCTGTTTTTCACGGCGAGCGTTGGTGGCAACCCGTAGAAACTCGAGATTGCTCACACCGGGGATTTCAACCGGGTACTGAAAGCCAAGGAAGACGCCGAGACGAGCCCTCTCCTCGGGCTCGAGTTCGAACAGATCCTGGGATCGGTACCGCACCGAACCACCGGTCACGCGATAGGCGGGATGGCCAGCCAAAACCTTCGACAGGGTGCTTTTGCCGCTGCCATTGCGCCCCATCACGGCATGGATCTCACCAGCGCGAACCTGGAGATTCACACCCTTGAGGATGGGCTTGTCCTCGACCGCAGCATGCAAGTCAGTGATTTCGAGAAGCAGCTCGGCGTCGGGGCGAATCACGGAATGAAAAAAGAGGACGGGAGAAGCGGGATCGGGACGGTCTGAACCGGGACGTTCAGCCGACGGATCCCTCAAGCTTGAGGGCCAGAAGCTTGTCCGCTTCAGCGGCAAACTCCATCGGCAGCTGGTTGAACACATCGCGGCAGAAGCCGCTCACCATCATCGAGACCGCTTCTTCAAAGCCGATGCCACGGCTCTGCAAATAAAAGAGCTGATCTTCTGAGATACGGCAGGTGCTCGCTTCGTGCTCGATAGCAGCCTGGGGCTGCTGAGAACGAATATATGGATAGGTGTTGGCAGCCGCCTGATCGCCGATCAGCATTGAATCGCACTGGCTGTAGTTGCGCGCCCCCTTGGCATTGCGACCCATTTGCACCAGGCCGCGATAGCTGTTGCTGGAACGCCCCGCGCTGATTCCCTTGCTCACGATGGTGGAGCGAGTGCGAGGGCCCACATGCACCATCTTTGTGCCGGTGTCCGCCTGCTGGCAGTTGTTGGTTAAGGCCACCGAATAAAACTCACCCACAGAATCAGCTCCTTGGAGCAAACAGCTGGGGTACTTCCAGGTAATGGCGGAACCCGTCTCCACCTGGGTCCAGCTGATGCGGCTGCGGGCACCACGGCACTGACCGCGCTTGGTCACGAAGTTGTAAATACCGCCAACGCCGTTTTCATCACCGGCGTACCAGTTCTGAACTGTGGAGTATTTGATCGAGGCATCATCCAGGGCGACCAGCTCCACCACCGCGGCATGGAGCTGATTGGTGTCGAACATCGGAGCGGTACAGCCTTCCAGGTAACTGACAGATGCACCTTCTTCCGCGACGATCAACGTGCGCTCGAACTGACCGGTATCGCCGGAATTGATCCGGAAGTAAGTGGAGAGCTCCATTGGGCACTCAACACCCTTCGGAATGAAGACAAAGGAGCCATCGCTGAAGACAGCTGAATTGAGCGCTGCAAAGTAGTTGTCGTTGCTTGAGACAACACTGCCGAGATACCGCTCGATCAGTTCAGGGTGCTCCTTGACGGCTTCACTAAAAGAGCAGAACACCACTCCGTGTTCAGCAAGCTTCTCCTTATATGTAGTTGCGATTGAAACGCTGTCGAACACCGCATCCACAGCGACATTGCTGAGGCGCTTCTGCTCGCTCAGCGGAATGCCGAGCTTGTCGAATGTTTCCAGAAGCTTGGGATCAACCTCGTCCAGGCTGGCCTTCTTGTCCTGCTGCTTCGGCGCTGCGTAATAAACGATGTCCTGATAGTCGATCTCGGGATAACCGAGCTCAGCCCAATCCGGCTCCTCAAGCGTGAGCCAGTTGCGAAATGCTCTCAGGCGGAACTGGAGCAAAAAGTCCGGTTCCTCTTTCTTCGCGGAGATCAGCCGAACAACATCTTCACTGAGGCCTTTGGCAATTTTGTCGGTTTCGATCTCCGTGACAAAACCGTATTTGTACGGCTGGCTGACGAGATCTTTAGTGGAAGAACTGGTCATTCAGGGCAGCCGGCTTTGAAATGGATGGGTTCTGACGTCAAATCCAGAATCGGAAAAGCACAAAATTCCGATTCGCGTGGCATTAGTTTCCGCGAATGTGCGGACCACTTCCAGGCATTCGATAGTCGACTTGAGCGCAGGATCAGTCATGCAGGAGTGGACGATTAAAGAAACCTGCGGTTTCCTTAATAGTCAGCCTAGGTCAGCAAGCAGATCTGCCGCATGTTGGCTGTTGCCAGATCGACAGATCCAGAGTCGATGCCATGGTGTGGTCAGGACTCGAGATCCATGAGCCTCCCACTCCATTCAAATACGAGAGATGCCGTGTTGGCTCTTTTGCTGGAGCATGGGGAAGCCGAGGCCAGCAATCTGGCCCGAACTCAGTGCATTTCAGTTCAAGCCATGAGGCGGCAGCTGCGCAGCCTGGCTGAAGCAGGCTTGGTGGAGTCAAGTCTCTGTTCCAGTGGCCCGGGCCGTCCAAGCAACCGCTGGCGCCTCACCGACCTCGGCCGTCGTCGCTTCCCCGACAGTAGTGATCGCTTTGCGTTGGGCCTGCTGGAATCCATGCGGGCTTCGCTGCCAGAAGAAACGGTGCACGAGCTTCTCAACCGACAGACTGAAGCCAAGGCAATTCGCTATCGGGATCATCTTGGGGCGGAGCCACTGCCCCAGCGGTTGGAACGACTGGCCGAGCTTCGCCGTGAAGAGGGATATGCAACCTATTGCGACCCTGACGAAGACGGGCGCAGCTGGCGACTTCAGGAATTGACCTGTTCGTTGCAACGGATCGCCGAAGAATTTCCAGCGGTATGTGATCAGGAGCTTCTATTGATCCGACGCACCATTCCGGACTGCAGCGTGGAACGGGTTCACTGGAGATTGGAGGGCGGTCATACCTGCGGTTTCCGGATTACCCCCCTGGAGAGCTGATGGCGGTCGACCCAGACGTGGTGGCACGAATCGACTCCACACTGCTGCCCCAACTGGATCGGCACCACCTGCGTTTGCTGGTGCATTGCCTCGACAGCTTCAGGGCCATGGTGCCGAGCGAAGACGGAGGGCTTCCCGATGCCGCCAGCCGCCGCCGATGGTGTGAGCAGCAGCCATTGGTGGTCGAAGACCCCACCTTTCTGCGCTCACTGATGCTGCAACTCGAGGGAGCGGGCCAGCAACTCAGCGACCTAGCGAGGCAACTCAACAAGCAACCGCTTGAACTCACCCTCGATGATCTGATCACCGCAGCTGTGGTCCGCTGCCATCATCAACTTCAATCCGGATCCAACGATGACGCTTGAGATCGCCGATGCACTCAGCTTTTTCCGCCTGAGCTGTGGCCGCTGGACCTCTCAGCGCAGCCAGCACCATCTGCTGCACCGTCGCGCGGAAGCAGGTGCGTCCTTCATCGTTGTTGAGGAATTACAGAAGGGCGACGAGCGATTGGCCGAAATCGCTGCGCGGAACAATCAATCCGTGGAGCGGATCGTCGGCGGCTGCTGGGTTCGTTGGAGCGGTTCGATGGCGTGGGATCGGGCCGGAGAATCCCACGAAGATCAGACGATGTTCGGCCTGATCCCGACGGATGAAGCTGGCCGCAGCGGTTTGCTTCTTCGGGATCGCGGGTACGCCGAGAAGGCTCCGGTGGCCGGTGAGTTCCGCATGGATGCGGAGAATGGCCTGATCCTCACCACCGACTACGAAATGATGAGTTCCCTGGAGCGGTTCTGGTTCGCCGGGCCCAATCTGCGGCTGCGCACCAGCACCGTTCAGGGACTGTCGAACAATGCCTCGTTCTGCATGGAGACCCGGCAACTGGATGACACCTCAGTTCCACCGGAAATCCCAGCAACCAGCTCGAAAGCACTTGCTCCATTCGGGTGGTAAGCACAAGTACTCAGGCCATGTATTACGGCATGTAATCCCTGTTCAGACCGCTGAGGAAAGGGGATCAACCACTTCTACGATCCCCGACAGTGGATGCTGTAGCTCGCGTGGCCATTCCTCTTCTGGAGTACGCACCAATCACCCAGAACTCTCTGAGAACTGGTGTGCCAAACCTGCGTGTCGGATCAGATGAAGGCTCGAGGGCTTACTCCCTGGAAATTGCCGACGACAGGGACAACTTCGACACGGTGGTTGAAAGTGCCTACAGGCAGATCTTCTTTCACGCCTTCAAGAGCGATCGCGACGTCAACCTTGAGTCCCAGCTCAAGGACGGTCAGATCACCGTTCGCGACTTCATTCGTGGCCTGACCCTGTCAGACACGTTTAAGCGCACGTTCTACGGCTTCAACAGCAACTACAAGGTTGTGCGCCATCTCTGCGAGCGCATCCTCGGCCGCAAGGTCAATGGCAAAGGCGAAGAGCTGTCCTGGTCGATCGTGATCGCCACCAAGGGTCTTCAAGGGCTGATAGATGTCCTGATGGACAGCCAGGAATATCTGGACACCTTCGGTTACGACACCGTCCCCTATCAACGCAATCGGGTGCTCCCTGGTCGCGAACTGGGAGAAACTCCCTTCAACATCACCACGCCCCGGTACGACGAGTACTACCGCGGCATCCTGGGCTTTCCCCAGATCATTTACAGCGGCGGGCCTGCCAAGAGAGTTCCGGCACGGGCCAAAATCAAAAAAGGTGGTTCACCAGCCGACTACATGGATTGGGTCAAAGACATTCCCAATCCACGCATGTCTGGAGGGACAACCAGTTCAGACATGGACTACATGGCCAGGGTTCCGTACCGCAGCATCGGCCGCTGAAGCAGCGATTGCCAGAACGTCAAAAGCGGGGCTTCAGCCCCGCTTTTTTTATGGCCAAGACAGCGGGTGAAGCTCCCCAGAGGTGCTTCAGGGTCAGGATCCACTGACCCCTGGGCTCTTCATTGTTCGAAAAAGAATTTTTGGGCGCAGAATTGATCCCGAAGCAATCCTGGAGTGCGGACGTGACCCAATCCCTGTCATCCCTGGCACGTCTGACCTTGCGTCAGCTGCGTCAGATCGCCAGTGATCTGGGAGTGCCGCTGTACAGCCGCAAGAGCAAAGAGGCCCTGGTCGGCGAAGTGGCCGAGCGCCAGGAAAAACGCAACGGCGACCTCAAGTCCATCGAATCGGAGCTGAGTGCTCCCGTGGTTGAGAGCAGCAATACCCGAGTGGTATTCCTACCCCGTGATCCCCAGTGGGCGTATGTGTTCTGGGAGATTTCTGAAAGCGACCGAAAATCGGCACAGAAGCAGGGAGCAAGCCGACTTTGTCTGCGCCTGGCCGATGTGACCGGAATGCAGGACGGCAGTGCCCACCCCCACACGCTTCAGGAAGTTCCTGTCGATAGCCACAGCACGGAGTGGTATCTCCCCGTTCCCTTGTGCGACCGCGACTATCGCGTCGAACTCGGCTACCGGATCGGCAGCACCTGGATGTCGCTGGCGTTCTCCTCGATTGCTCGCGTTCCTGCGCTGCATCCGAGTGAGCAGATCATGGATCAGTTCGTTCCCTTCAGCCTCGACGCTGCTCCCGCTCCCGCTGAGCCCGCACCAATGCCTCCCGCGGAAGCCAACAACAACAGCGGATTGCATGAAAGGCTTTATCAGAGCGCAACGGTGCAGTTCCGTCGTCGCCGGGTCGGTTCTGAGGAATTCCAGGAAGGAAGCAACTCAGATCTCGATCGCTTCGGCATGAGCGACTCGGGCATCGGCCTCTGGGCCAGCGGCCGCAACGAATCCGGAATCGGCGGTGTGCAGTCACGCCAACGCTCCTTCTGGCTTGTGGCTGATGCGGAACTGATCGTCTACGGAGCCACAGATCCATCGGCCCGTCTCACCATCGGTGGTGAGGACGTGCCTCTCTCCAACGATGGCACCTTCCGCATTCAGGTTCCCTTCCGGGATGGCGAGCAGATGTATGCCATCGAAGCCACAGCTGCAGATGGCGAACAAACGCGCAACATCACACTCAACTTCGAGCGCCAGACGCCGGAAGACAACAGCAATCCCGCCAGCGAAGCCCGCCTCGAGTGGTTCTGAAGTCCTCCGAAAGCAAAGCACCCGCAAAACTGCGATTCTTGGTCGCCATCACCCCCCTTGCGGGGGCAATGATGTTTCCGATTGTTGTTCCTATCGTGATCAACCGTTTCGGGATCAGCTCAGGAGTGTTGACCGCACTGCTCCTCAGCGGCCTGTGGTTCATTGCCATGCTCAAAACGTCTGAGATGCCGCACTGACGGAATCCCAGAGCAATCGCTGAATCAAGGGGAACACTGAAAGCAATCGCTTTGTCGCAAGGCAGTTGAGATCGCTCCCACTGTTCCTGGCCCTGACCCTCTGCTGTGGCTGCAGCCAACCGGGGAGGTTGCTCGGGGCTTCTGCACCTGATCTCGCGAATGCCGTAGGGATCGACGTTGCATTCAATCACCGCAATGGCAGTCGCTATCACTCACCGCTGACAGACGAGTGGCGCAACGGCGATGACCTGGAACAGTTCCTGATCAGAGCCATTGATGCAGCCGAACAAAGCGTGCAAATGGCGGTTCAGGAGCTGACGCTGCCGCGGGTTGCCGTGGCTTTCATCCGGGCGCAACGGCGTGGGGTGAGGGTGCAAATCGTGCTCGAGAACACCTACAGCACACCCTGGAGTGAGCAGCAGGTCAGCCATCTGCCGAAGCATCAGCGGCATCGCTGGAACCGGCTGAACCGGCTGGCTGATGCCAACGGCGATGGAATCACAACCCCTGATGAGGCCCATCAAGGTGATGCCGTTGCGCTGCTGAAGGAGGCCAGAGTTCCGCTTCTGGACGACACGGAGGACGGCAGCCGCGGCAGTGGTCTCATGCACCACAAATTTTTGATCCTTGACCAGGCCATCGTGATCACCGGAAGCGCCAACTTCACCAGCTCAGGGATCCATGGCGACGCTGATGCCAGCAAGAGCCGCGGCAACGTGAATCACCTGCTGCGCTTGAACAGTGCAGAACTGGCCAACATTTTTCGCGTGGAATTCGAACAACTCTGGGGCGATGGCCCTGGAGGAGAAAAAGACAGTCGATTTGGACGTGGCAAGCACTCCAGTGGAGTCCAGCGCACAAGAGTGGGAAACAGTGAGGTGGAGGTGCTATTCACACCCCATTCCAAACATGATCCCAACAATGGACTGAACTGGCTCAGCACACTTCTCAGCTCAGCCAAACAACACATCGACATGGCGTTGTTCGTCTTTTCAGCACAGCAACTTGCTGATGTCCTGCAGGTGAGAGCAGAAGCGGGGGTCAAGATTCGACTCCTGGCTGATCGCAGTTTTGCCAGTCGGTTCTATTCCGAAGTGCTCGATTTGCTTGGGATGGCTTTACCGGATCGAAACTGCAAAATCGAACCAGACAACCAGCCATTTGAGATTCCATTGCACGGTGTAGGAACACCACGCCTGGCACGCGGTGACAAGCTCCATCACAAGTTCGCCGTGATCGACAAGCGCAAAGTGATCACGGGATCCTTCAATTGGTCGCCCTCTGCTGCTCATACCAACGACGAAACACTGCTGGTGATCCACTCACCCCAACTCGCCAAACACTTCACCCGAGAAATGGATCGCCTCTGGGACTCCGCCGAACTCGGGATCACACCGCACATTCAACGCAAACTCGACCGACAAAGGATCCGCTGCGGGGATGGGGTGGAGAGAGATTGAGCTAGCGGAGCAGAACGGAGAGTCGCTTGAGAGGTGGCTTAGGGATTATGCGGAATTAGCATAGAAGCAAAGAGCCATTAACGAATGATATAATTAATCAAAGCAATTCAAAGTCAGGATAAAGCTTATAGAAAAAGATGGAAATACAGAGCTTTACTACCAAGGAAACACGATATTCGCGAAACATGATGGAAAAGAAATCCGATTAACTGGAGCGTCTTATTCCCAAAGCAAAACAGATCCAGATGGATACAATCTTGGTGATACTGGCTGGGTCCCCATAGCAGCAGAGACAGAAAATGACAAAATCACAATGGCGTGGAGCATCGAAAATCTAGAAGACAATAAAAGCTTATTTCAAGCGCCAACATTCTCACTCGAAACAGGATTTATAAATGGAGCTCTCTTAAAAGATGGCTCATGGGCTGACATAGAAATGCTGGCGGCAATCAACCCTCAAGCCATTGATGGAAATAACGATACACAACTCCAAACATGGTCTGAGCACAACAACTTGAACGCAGAAATTGAGTTTAAGTTATCTTTAAGAAAGGTCGTAAGTCCCCAAAGCAAAAACAATTCTGACGAGGACAGCACTTTAATCAAAGAGCCTTCAAAATTCCAAAACAAGTTCGCCGACAAAATAACTAACTTCAGCCCCTCAACCGATACCCTAGAAATCGATACCGATAGCTTCGGCATCGATAGCTCTGCCACCTTCGCTATTGGCAAGAACAAGAAAAAGGTCAAAAAGAAACTCGCCAAGCAAGACTTCGATTTCCTCTATGACCAGAAGAAAGGAGGTCTCTACTTCAAAGAAAATGGAGCTAAAAAAGGCTTTGGCGAAGGTGGAATCATTGCCATCCTCAAAGGCAGTCCTGACCTGACTCCCAGCAATTTGGAGTTCATCTAAGCATTCACCCACTCTCTGCTCTGGTCACCCACTGCAAACTCGACCGACAAAGGATCCGCTGCGGGGATGGGGTGGAGAGGGGCTGAGTAGATCCGATGAGAAGAAAGAGAACATTAGATATAAAGCGCTCAATTCCAACAAGCCTTGTACGCTGTGGTGGAATCCTTAGAAGCAGTAGATGTCTCAATTCGTAAATGAACTGTCTCAATACTTGCCTCAGCACAGAGATGTTTTCGGGCTCAACATATTCGCCGACTCCTCCGTCCCCACACATAAGCTGGAACATACGGCCAATATCCTCTACCAATATTTAGATAACGACGAAAATGGCAAAGTCGACAATAGCAAAGTGCTAAGGGCACTTATTAAAAGGAATGGAGGAATGATCATCAACGCCACTCTTCAAAGCGAAGAAACGCTGGAGCCAAAATACAGGAAAATTACCGAGAAATATGACTTTAATTACAGTCGACTTTATACCGATGAAATCAGGCCAGAAGGCTCAGGATTTCGACAGGGTTCTGATCGATTTGATGCAACGCTCGAAGAGGTTCTACATATGATTACGAAGCAAGGATATGGCTTTGCGTATCCTTCGGCTTTTGGATTAGCGGAATACTCGTTGCCAGAAGGCGAAGAGACTTCGTTATTAAGCAATGCCGTTCGACGATCAAGGGGTGAGATTAACGATGATGCAAGGAGCGGTTATCCAGAAGAGGCTTGGTATCGACGCTATAACAACGATTGCGAATGGGAATGCATCGCGACAGAATATATCTACTGGGGAATAACATCATTTTTAGGAGGCCAAGATTATTCTTGCATGGATTTTGACAAAGTTTGCGATGACCAGCCTGATCGAGGCACGGCTATATCTGACGAATGGGAACTGAATACCGCAAATAAAATCAAAGACAGAGACAGTGCCCTTTATGAATTATTGACCGAAAGCAAATATGATCTGCCAACGATTTTACCTAACGGGAATTACTCTCCTAATGACAATCAAAATGAAACATCGATCAAAACAATAGCCTTACCCCTTAAATTCAACAAAAAATCAGCAGACAAAATCACTAACTTCAACCCCTCAACCGACACTCTTGAAATCGATACTGATAGCTTCGGCATCGATAGCTCTGCCACCTTCGCTATTGGCAAGAACAAGAAAAAGGTCAAAAAGAAACTCGCCAAGCAAGACTTCGATTTCCTCTATGACCAGAAGAAAGGAGGTCTCTACTTCAAAGAAAATGGAGCAGACAAAGGCTTTGGCGATGGTGGCATCATTGCCATCCTCAAAGGCACTCCTGATCTGACATCAGAAAATTTGGATTTCGCCTGAAGACACAAAAAAGGAGGAAGAGTGACTCCCTCCTGAACATGAAGGATTGAATCCAACTCTTCAGTGAATGAATCAAATCACTTACCCTTCGGTACCCGACCTCCATTGCAATAGCGAACGGCTTGGGCATTAGTACGACCTGCTGCAATGACCTCCTCGACACATCCGTTAAAAGCTTTGCTCTCTTGCTCCACAGCACAGAGGCCAAAGGCGATCGCAGCAAGGGAGATCGCGGAGACAACGGTGGCCGAGATCTGAATCACCCCATAAGCAAGCATCGCCTTCTGCTTGCCAGCGCAGGATTTCTTGGGCTTTGAGTCCGGGCTGGAAGCGCTCTGCTCAGTCATGGCAAGGTCAAACACTGTTGCGACCTTAAGGAGTGAGAAGGAGACCTCAAGAGCCGGCTCAGACGAGATAACCGCCCTGCCCGATGGAGGCTGCACAAAACAACCATCCGGCAGGATCGACGCGACAAGCCCACGTCTTGGCTAAGCAAAAATGCTCAAAAACCTATGGGGAGCTGCATTTTGCACACCGCACGGTGACCGATTCAGCACCCCACCCAAGCCTTCATCGTCAATATTGCCGAAATAGGTTTGGGTCATGGATTCCAAGTTGAAAGCAGCGCTTAGCCGGTGCAACGAAGAGGAACGAGAAGCTGTCGAAAGATGGTTCAAGAGCTTCCAAGCCATCGGCGTATCCAAGCGCAATGGCATGTCTGTGGCTCGTGGCGCAGCGACGTCCTGCCCAATTCAGTAAATCACTCCGGCTGTTCACACTCAACCATCAGCAGAACCAAGCAATCAATTGACTGAGTCGAACCCAGACATACCAATTAATACCTAAACCACGAAACAACGCTGCAAATACCCAAAAAAATCAAAATTTTCAAAGACTCTTCAACATTTACCCAAAGTACGCTCGTAGACTTTTAAACCAATTGCAAAACTAATTTTTAATAACTAAATAATCAGCACATGTACTTGATTTATTTATGCCCGTTACTCCCATAATCTCGGATCGAATTCTTCTGAGCTTATATTGATAACCGATATATTGGCCGCCGCGATCATTCATTAGAGAGGATTTTGATTTCATCCCCGCATCATCCGACCACCCAGACATTGTTCAGAGATTGACCAAAAACCAGCCGATGCCCGCAGCAAATTTCGATTGATTCGGTATTGGACCTGCGTATCAGAATCATTCCAAAACCAAAGGTTTGAATCCAGGCCAACAAAAAGGACCCTGTTTGTTGTCGAAGGCCGTGGAGAGCTCCGCTGGGGATTCCAGATCGAATCGTCTTTGAATAAAACAGCTTTTCCACGGACGTAACTCCTACGGTCATCAAATGACCACCACGCACCGCTGTAGCCCTTCGTTTGTCCTGTCTGAAAGATTCCAAGGCTCTTGTTGTTCTGAAACAACTCACCTCTTAGGGCCAGCGGTGTTCGTTCCACCAAACGAATCTGAATACCGGGAACCTCCTCACTCGTAAGCTCGCAAACCAAAGGCAGTGGTTTAGCTGAAACTGGGAATGCAACAGCGCAGGCAGCCAAAAACGAAGTGAGCGTGCTCCGTACAAAGGTCATCATCCGGAGATCAACCTTATTCAAGATTGATGTGATCAGGGAAAGCAGGGCATGAAGGAAATTTCAATTGAACAATCTGCTCAACACACTGACTGCCTTCATAATCATTTTCAACCCGCTCACCGTCGTAAACCAAACAATCATCCTTCCATTCCAAGTTCTCCAGGTGAAAATCCCAGCCTTCAGCCACCTTCAAGGAGTACCGACCCTTTCTTCGCGTGCGGCGCTGGAGGCACCAACCCGATTCACACCATTCACGAATCGATTGATCTTGAAAAGTTTGATCACTAGAAGCTTGATCCCACCAGGAATCAGTGATGTCGACAGACTCATCATCCACCTCAACATCACCACCTGGTGAAAACACAACAGAAACATTCTCAGGAGAAGATTGTTTGACTGCCTGCTGTGCCAACTCCTCCATCTTCTGCCGGCAGAGAATCATTTGTTGATATAGGCCTTGCATCTCATCGGCGAGAGCATCCATCCGTGCTGGAAAATCATCATTACCAAGATGATCCTTCGATCGAAACGACTCAACAACAGAGCATTCACCCTGGTAAGCGAGCTCGAAAGACATGGCCTAAGTCTTCAGCTCTTCCAATCGTAACCAGTCTTCAGAGCAACACCGAAGGCAGCGACCTAGGTCGGCTCTGCGAGCCGAGATCCATTCCAGTATTCACTCGAAAGAACGGACTGCATCCGGTGGAGAACCAACTGCTTTGAATCGTCCCAGGCGTCCCGATTCACTTGAATCAAATACTCATGCTGGACGCCATGGCCACGCTGACGAGCCCATCGAACAGTGACGTCGTCATACCCGATGGGACAGGGAATAGACGAAGGCAGAACCAGCACGACTTCGGAGATAAACAACAGAAAATCCAACACCACAGGATTGATATATTCAACATCCTCATCAAGGTCGCCTGAGGCGATCATTTGATCCCTTGATTGTGGCGTGTATGTAACGAATGAAAAGCAATGGGGATGCCCAGTCGACTGCAGATAGAGGCCTTTGAATCCTTGCAAACTCAAACCAGTCTCGCTTCCCATTTAAGGAAGATCACCATAGAGGGTTGAAACATCTTGAACAACATCAATCAACAAAATTAATCAAGACACTTTGGCAAGAAGAAAAGCAAAGCGAATTTTCAGCCAAGCCAGCTGCAGTGGCGTTAATTTCACAAGGCCCAGCCGATCCCGATCAGCTTGCTCAATGAACTTCGCTTGACGTGATTCGATGGTCAACCACTTGAACAAGGGAGACAACTCCAAGTATTGCTCCCAGCGATTAAAGGCGTAGGTGTAGCACCTTCGCGCCGCTAAAGGATCTCTGGCATTCAATTTGAGCATCGCTTTAACAAAAGAACTGATCGAGCATTCAGGGTCTTGATCTCTTCGCAATGTATTAACCTCAATCCACTGTTCGAAACCAATAACAATATTCAAAACAATAACTTGATCAGCATTCTGCATCAACTCTTTAAGAATCCTCCGCTTCAGCCGTTGTTGCCTGCCTGTTACATCGAAATGAAGATAACCACCTCGATCGAGACGCTTCTGGATTTTTCCCGCTTCACAAGCGTTCCAGTCTTTGCGAAGCGCAGAGAGTCGAAGCCTATTTCCAAGGACGCGCCCCTTTATTTTACATTTTCTTTGAACCGAACTCGCAAATTTCGAAGGACTTCCCGATCGAATTTGTTGAATGAGCCAAGATTTACCACTACAGGACGGACCTGCAATAACTACCAATCGTTTTTTGTTGTTCTTTGACTTTTTTGGCATTCCACATCGTCTTCAACCATTATTTAATCACCTCAGGGATTACGGGGATTGATGCAGCTCTTTTGTTTGGCAGCAAACCTTCGGCCCAGAATGCACTGATGAAATTCTCTCTCGCAACGCAAACGATCCTGCTGGGGATCCTGGCCAGCCCAGCCTTCGCAGTGGAAGAGCAGCCCTCCTGGCCACGGCAGGATGAACTTCGGGCCATCCAGCGCGCAGCTTTTGACTGCTCAAGGGAAAACAGTCCTGAAACCTGCAAGCTGACGAGAGACATGGCAGACCCCCTGATGGATCATCCATCTCTCCCTGGCATCTGCAAAGACCTTGTCTGGACGTTGCTGGAAGAGAGTCGCGTAGCTGTGAATAACGATTATCGACGTCGCGATGCCATCGACGAACCCGCACGCCGAATCACCACAAGCTGCGCAAAGCCAGCAAAACGAAATCAGTCGAAGTCGAAGCTGAACCGCTGACCCTGCATCAGCTGACCCACCTCCTTGCGGATCTCCTCCAGCAGCGCCGTGCTCACTTCGGGATGGCGTTTGATCTCATCAACAAAACTCTGAACATCAGCAGCCGTCATGCCATGGCTGCTGATTCGAGACTCCACTTTGCTGCGAAACGTCTCCAGCAATGCGATCTGATCCTCGGTCAGGGGTTTTGAGCCGGGATGGTTGACGTCCATGGTGATTTAAAAAAGCGCGGTTGACCAACCGCCTTCATCCTGCAGCTTGGCAACGGTGCTGAAATCAGGCAGCCAAGGGGTCTTGAACTGGTCGCAACCAACAGGAAGAAACAGGATTTTCATGTTTAGGTGACTTCATCAAACTATCCCCTGTGATGACCACCTCGGCCGCCGTGGATCCGACCCAGCACCTGGTCAGACTCGACACCCCTTTCACAGATCAGAAGCCCGGCACTTCTGGCCTCCGTAAGAGCAGCCGACAGTTCGAACAACCGAACTACCTGGAAAGTTTTATTGAAGCGGTGTTTCGCACACTTCCCGGTGTGCAGGGCGGCACCTTGGTGCTCGGAGGAGATGGTCGCTACGGCAATCGGCGCGCCATTGATGTGATTCTGCGCATGGGGGCAGCCCACGGCCTCAGCAAGGTGATCGTTGCCAGCTCAGGAATTCTCTCCACTCCCGCCGCCTCCAACCTGATTCGTCAGCGCCAGGCCATTGGAGGCATCATCCTCTCCGCCTCCCACAACCCCGGCGGGCCGGATGGTGATTTTGGCGTGAAGGTGAATGGCGCTAACGGCGGCCCCACACCTGCCTCCTTCACCGATGCAGTTTTCAGCTGCACCCAGACTCTGGAGCACTATTCAATCGTCGAGGCTCCGGCCATCCCGATCGATGCTCCCGGTGCCCACAGCCTCGGCGCGATGCAGGTGGACGTGATCGACGGTGTGGACGACTTCGTGGCGTTGATGCAGAAGCTGTTTGACTTTGATCAGATCAGGGACCTGATCCGCGACGACTTCCCCCTGGCCTTTGATGCCATGCACGCCGTGACGGGCCCCTATGCCAGCCGGGTGTTCGAGGACCTTCTGGGGGCACCTGCTGGAAGTGTTCGCAACGGCGTTCCGCTGGAGGATTTCGGCAAGGGCCATCCCGATCCCAACCTCACCTACGCCCACGAACTGGCCGATCTACTGCTCAAAGGTGATGACTACCGTTTCGGTGCTGCCTGCGACGGAGATGGCGACCGGAACATGATCCTGGGTCGGCATTGCTTTGTGAACCCCAGCGACAGCCTCGCCGTTCTCACCGCCAACGCCACCCTGGCCCCCGCCTATGCCGGCGGGCTTGCCGGTGTAGCGCGCTCCATGCCCACCAGCTCCGCAGTGGATGTGGTTGCAAAAGAGCTGGGCATCAACTGCTTTGAAACTCCCACCGGTTGGAAGTTCTTCGGCAACCTGCTCGATGCGGGTGAAATCACCCTTTGCGGAGAAGAAAGCTTCGGCACAGGCAGCAATCACGTGCGCGAGAAGGACGGTCTGTGGGCCGTGCTGTTCTGGCTGCAGATCCTGGCCAAGCGACGCTGCAGCGTTGCCGAGATCATGGCGGAGCACTGGAGTCGCTTTGGTCGCCACTATTACTGCCGTCACGACTACGAGGCCGTCGCCAGCGAAGCAGCCCATGAGCTGTACGACCGCCTCGAATCCATGTTGCCCAGTTTGGTCGGCCAGGCCTTTGCCGGACGCAGCATCAGCGAAGCCGACAACTTCAGCTACACCGACCCCGTCGATGGTTCGGTTACTTCGGGCCAGGGTCTGCGCATCCTGCTGGAGGACGGCAGCCGGGTGATCGTGCGACTCTCCGGAACCGGGACCAAGGGGGCCACGATCCGGATCTATCTGGAGAGCTACGTACCCAACACCGGCGACCTGAACCAGGATCCCCAGATCGCACTGGGCGAGATGATCAGTGCCATCAACGACCTGGCGGAAGTTCAGCAGCGCACCGGCATGGATCGTCCCACCGTCATTACCTGATCAGTTATCACCTGATCTGACCTTGATGACACCAAGCCACCGAAAAGGTGGCTTGGTTGATGGCATCAGAGCCGCCGCCTTCCCCGGTAGGGATTTTTAGGGCGATACATCGGATCGGTGGCTTCTTCCTGCAACTGCCGCATGGTTTCGATCGCAAAACCGGCCAGTCCGCCGGAGCTGATCACCATCAGGTAAAAAAGCCGCATCCTGCGCAGGTCCACCTCCGCCGGACTGTTGTCGATCAGAACCTTGAAGAAGTAAGCCAACGCACAGCCCAAGGTCAGGCCGATGGCCAGGGCCACCAACACCCGCATGCCACTGAACGGCTTGCGGGTATTCACCTCGATATTGGAATCCTGCATCAGCTCGCCTCAGTCGAAGCCTCAACAGCTGGCTTTGCCTCAGCATCCCCCAGAAGAGTCTTCATCACCACGTAGAAGACCGGCACCACCAGAGTGGAGAGGAAGGTGGCAACCAGCAGACCACCGAACACCACCAGACCAAGAGACTTTTGACTCTGAGCACCAGCACCGCTGGCAAGCATCAATGGAAGGAAGCCAGTGAGGGAGGAGATGGCCGTCATCAAGATGGGCCGCAGACGCGACTTGGCCGAAAACGTTGCTGCCTCCATGGCTGAGGCCCCCTCGCCCATCTTCTGGTTCGCCAGATCCACAATCAAGATCGCGTTACCACCGGCCAGACCAATCAGCATCACCAATCCCACCTGGGCGTAGATGTTGAGCACCTGACCGGCGGCCCCAAGGAACACAAGTGCTCCCAACAGGGCCGTTGGAACGGTGAGCAGGATGATGATCGGATCGGTGTAGCTCTCGTACTGGGCGGAGAGCACGAGGAACACCGCCAGGATGCCAAGAGCAAAGATCACAACCGCCAGGGAACCGGCCTTCACTTCCTCTCGGGAGATTCCGGTCCAGTCGAAGCCGAGGCCCTGGTAGCTGCCCGTTTCAAAGATCTGCTTCATCGCTCCGATCGCCTGACCAGAGCTGTTGCCCTCATTCGGGGTGCCATCAATCTTGATTGAGCGGTAGAGGTTGAAGTGGGGAATGACACTCGGTCCCACCGTCTTATTCACCGTGAAGAATTCCGAGAGCGGAATCTGTTCACCCTTGGCATTGGCGACATAAATGGCCGACAATCGCTGTGGAGTGGCCCGGCTCACCTCATCCGCCTGTACGTAGACCCTGCGCACCTTGCCTTCCTGGAAGGTGTCGTTCACATAGGCGCCACCGAAGTTGACGCTGAAGGCCGACATCGCTGAACCGAAGTCGACCCCCAGCGACGCCATCTGCTCCCGGTCGACATCAATCTTGTACTGAGGAGCCTCAGGAGAGAACAGCGTATAGACCCGATTGAGAACGGGATCGGTGTTCGCCGCCTGAATGATCTTCTGGGCGGAACCGAAGAAATCGTTCAGCGCATACACACCACTGCTCTGGTCGAGCAGCTGGAACTCGAAGCCGCCACCGGTGCCATAGCCGGGGATCGACGGGGGCTCGACCACAAACACCCGACCTGCATCAATGGCGCCATACAACTTGGCGTTGAGACGCTTCACCACAGCGCCCACAGTGTGTTCCTTACCGGGACGTTCGTCCCAATGCTTCATCCCGATGAAGAACAGCCCTTTGTTGGGGGCATTGCCGTCGAGGCTGGCGCCGCTGAAAAGAGCAGCCGATGAGATGTCTTCTTCCGAGCGCATCACTTCGGCCACCTGACGGTTGATCTCCAGAGTTTTCGCGTTGGAGACACCTTCCGGTGCCTGCACGAAACCGATGGCATAGCCCTGGTCTTCGATCGGCACAAAACCGCCTGGGATTCGCGTGAATGCAAACCCAGTCAGCAAGATGCCAGCCGCGAGGGCTGCCATCACGATCGGACGAGCCTTAAGCACGCCATCAAGAATCGTGGCGTAACGCTTTTCAAAACCGCTGTAGAGACGGTTGAAGTTGGTGAAAATCACCGGAACGAAGTAGCCAACGCCGCCACCGATGGCTGTGAACAACACCACCGGAATTGGATTGGTGAAGATCACCCCAGTGGTAATCAGACCGACCGCGGCACCACCTGCCGTGAAGGGAAGACGCAGCGGTAGGCCGGTGATCTTGCCGGCGATGAAGCCAATCACGCCACCGATCACCGTGGGGATCAGCGCTGCGGCGGCTCCATTACCTGCACTGAGCAGGCCGTAGATGAAACCAAGCACCACTCCGGCCGTTGCGTACTGATTGCGGCTGAGCTCCTTGGTGTCGCGGGACAGCAGCAACGCCGACAGCATCGGTGAGAACGTGAGAGCGTTGAAGGTGGAGATGCCGATCGAAAAGAGAATCGTGGCCGCGAACTGCTTGTAGATCGTGCCGGTGGCACCGGGGAAAAACAGCACCGGCAGGAACACCGCCATCTTCACCAGCGAAGTGGCGATGACAGCACCGAACAGCTCATCCATGGTGTCCATGGCCGCCTGCACCGACGTCATTCCTTCAGCCTTCTTGGCTGAGGTGTCCTCCACAACGGTGATCGCATCGTCCACCACCAGGCCGGTGGCCAGCACCAGGCCAAACAAGGTGAGCTGGTTGAGCGAAAAGCCGAAGGCCAGCACCAAGGCAAAGGTACCGATCAGCGCCACGGGAATGGCGATGGCGGGAACCAGCGTGGCCTTCCAGTTCTGCAGGAACAGGAACAAGATCAGCACCACCAGGATCACCGCATCCCGCAGTGAGTTAGTCACACCTTTGATCGATTGGTTGATGAAATCGGTGGTGTCGTAAATCTTCTGCACCCCAAGGCCAACAGGCAGTGTTTGCTCGAATTCGTCCAGCACGTCCTTGACGCCGTTGGAGACCTCGATGGCGTTGCTTCCTGTGAGCTGATAGATCGCGACACCCACTGAAGGGGTGCCTTTGAGATCCATGGCATCGATGCCATAGGTCTCACCCCCGAGTTCCACGCGGCCCACATCTTTGAGTCGCACCAAACCTCCGGCGTCGGTGGTTCTGAGAACGATGTTCTCGAATTCCTGGGTGCTAGTCAGTCGACCCTGCAGCTGCACGGTAAAGGTGAACTCCTGGCCTTCAGGGGCAGGGGCACCACCGATCTGACCAGCTGGCACCAGACGATTCTGGCTTTGGAGCTGGGCCACAACGTCCGTGGCCGAGAGGTTGTTGGCGGTGAGTTTCTCCGGATCGAGCCAAAGCCGGAAGGCGATCTTCCTGTTGCCGAAGTAGGTGACATCGCCGACGCCCTTCACCCGCTTGATGTTGTCGGTGAGGTTCTTATCGAGATATCCACTGATCGTCTCCACCGAGTATTCGGTCTTGGAGGGATCTTCGTTGACAAAGTTGTAAACGAGGAGGATCGAGTTGGATGCCTTGTTAACAGTGACACCCGACTTGCGTACTTCCTCCGGCAGCTGAGGCTCTGCCAGGGAAACGCGGTTCTGAACGTTGACCTGGTTGATGTTGCCGTCGGTGCCGCTCTCGAACGACACCGAGATCGAACTCACACCGTCGGATGAGCTATTGGAGGTGATGAAGTCCATGCTCTCCACCCCGTTGATCTGCTGCTCGAGCACGGAGGTGACCCCCTGCTCAACCGCAACCGCATCAGCGCCCACGTATGTGGATTGCACCTTCACTGTTGGAGGAGCAATGTCTGGAAGGTTTTCGATCGGAAGGATCGGGATCGCGATCAATCCAACGATCACGATCAGCAGGCTGCAGACGGTGCTGAGGACCGGTCTGGTAATGAAATTATTGGAAGCAGACATCGTTCAACTCAGTTGGCTTGGGCTGGTTTGGCGGCGTTCTGCTTCGCCGGAGCCACTTGAACAGGCATGCCGTGTTTGAGGTTGAGCAGGTTGGTGGTGGCCACTTTCTGATTCAGCTCCAGGCCCTTGGTGATCGGATAAAGCTGGTTCTCCAGCTCACCGACGGTGACAGGGGTCTGGAGGGCGAACTGGGCCTCGGCGGGCAGTTTGCCGGCCTTGATGCCCTTCTCCAATGTTTCCAGATCCGCCTTACCAGGGTTCGCCTTGAGATCATCAAAGCTGCCAATTCGGAAGACAAAGCTCTGACCCGAGGTCTGCGTGACGGCTGCAAAAGGAACAGAGAGCTCGTCCTTGGCTTTGATCTGAACGCGGGTACGCAGGCGTTGACCATCCTTCAACGTGCCATCGGTGTTCGGGAACACCGCCTTCACCAGAAGACCCTGGGTTTTGGGATTGATGCGGGGATCGATCGTGCCGACCGCACCCTTAGCAATCACGTCGTAGCTGCCGGGAGCACTGAGTAAGACGGGTTGACCTTTCTCCAGTCGTGCCGAGAAGACTGCCGGCACCTCCACACGAGCTTCCAGCTCATTGTTCTGAACCAGGCTGGTGAACACCTGCCCCTGCTGGATGACATCTCCCACCTTCACATTCACATCTGCGACTGTTCCACCGGAGGGTGAACGCAGGTTGCTGTAACTGAGGTTGGCCTCCGTGACTTT
Organism: Synechococcus sp. AG-679-D13; assembly: GCA_003210735.1. GTDB lineage: Bacteria > Cyanobacteriota > Cyanobacteriia > PCC-6307 > Cyanobiaceae > Parasynechococcus. Next base: position 5,016 of record QCUM01000024.1, on the reverse strand, counting down.
GACCTTTTCGGCAGCAGCGATGTACTGCGTGCGGTAGCGATCCAGTTCCTTCTGCGACGTCGCTCCGGTTTCGGCCAGATAGACGTAACGGTCGTAATTGGCTTTCGCCGTATCGGCTTTGGCCTTGTCCTCGGCGAGGAGTGCTTGCTGCTGGGCCTGATCCAACACCACCAACAGCTCACCAGGGTCAACTTCATCCCCCTGGCGAATCTTGAGCTCAAGAATCCGACCTGACGATTGAGCTGCCAGTTCAACAAGATTGCTGGCTTCAAGGGTGCTCACCGTATCGACCCCCTCGGTGAATTCCGCCATCGTTGCTGTGGCGGCCTGAACCTTCGGCGGCGGCGGCTCCTGCGGGGCTTGACCTCCACAGGCGCTGACTGTCATCAGAGCAGCGAGGGGAGCAATCAGACGCAGCGAAGAACGCACATGAATTCAGTCAATATCTGGATTATGTGCCGAACGGCAGGCTCCTGCCTGATCCTGATTAGAAATGTTCTATCGGGACCACTGCTCCTTCACCGTTGAGTCAGGACCTCTTCGCCTACCAGGGAGAACAGCAGCGACATCGCCTCGCACCGCTGGCGGATCGCATGCGCCCGCGCAACCTCGAGGAATTTGAAGGTCAGAACGGAATTCTTGCCAACGGACGCCTACTTCGCCGTGCCATCAAGGCCGACCGCGTCGGCAACCTGATCCTGCATGGACCTCCGGGCGTCGGCAAAACGACCCTGGCCAGGATCGTTGCGGGCCACACAAGGGCCCATTTCAGCAGCCTCAACGCGGTCCTCGCCGGCGTGAAGGATCTGCGACTCGAAGTCGACGCCGCCCGGCAGCGCCTTGAGCGGCATGGGCTGCGCTCGATTCTGTTCATCGATGAAGTGCATCGCTTCAACAGCGCCCAGCAGGATGCCCTGCTGCCCTGGGTGGAAAACGGCACCGTCACCCTGATTGGAGCCACAACGGAGAACCCCTACTTCGAGGTGAACAAGGCTCTTGTCAGCCGATCGAGGCTGTTTCGGCTCCTGCCCTTGGAACCCGAGGATCTGCACCAGCTGTTGAAACGAGCCCTCACCGACGAGGAACGAGGGTATGGCTCGCGATCGGTGCGGATTGATGGCGATGCCGCTGCCCATCTTGTGGATGTCGCCAATGGGGACGCGCGCAGCCTGCTCAATGCCCTGGAGTTGGCGGTGGAGAGCTCGGAAGCCGATCCAACCGGCAGCATCCGAATTGATCTGGCGATTGCTGAAGAATCGATCCAGCAACGAGCCGTGCTGTACGACAAACACGGCGATGCCCACTACGACACCATCAGCGCCTTCATCAAATCTCTGCGGGGATCCGATGCGGATGCTGCGCTCTTCTGGTTGGCACGCATGGTGGAGGCGGGTGAAAACCCTCGCTTCATTTTCCGGCGGATGTTGATTGCCGCAGGGGAAGACATCGGTCTGGCAGACCCCCAGGCGATCGTGGTGGTGGAAGCCTGTGCGGCGGCATTCGAGCGGGTGGGCTTACCGGAGGGCTTGTATCCCCTGGCCCAGGCCGCCATTTACCTGGCTGGCACCGAGAAAAGCAACAGCGTTCTGGGGTTTTTCGACGCCCTCAAAACCGTCCGAGCCGCCAGCAGACAGGACGTACCCAGCCATCTTCGGGATGCCAACCGCGACGGAGAAGCCTTCGGCGATGGTGTGGGCTATCGCTACCCCCACGCCTACGCCGAGCACTGGGTGGAGCAGCAGTACCTGCCAACCGCATTGCAAGGCGAGGTGTTCTGGCAACCGGGAACGTTGGGTTGGGAGGGGCAACGCCGGGATTGCATGGCGGAACGGCGGGCCGCTCAACTCGCCGCGGCCGCGGAACTGGCCATCGAGCAACCGCTGCTGCTGAGCAGTGGGCCGGACAGTCCGGCTCTGGAGCGTTGGATTCAACGACAGCTGGGCCAGGAAGGGGAGCGGCTGCATCGTTTGCGTCAGCGTCTATGGGCCGACATCCCCTGGCGGCGCAATGATCGTGTGTTGGTGTTGGGCAGCCATTCCCTGCTCTGGGCCCTCGACCCGCTTCGCGAGGCTTTGGAGGGAGGGGTGACCTTGGTGTGTGAAGCCGACGACGACCGTGCCCGCATCAACGCACAGCTGGAGCTTTTGGAACCGGAACGACGACCCCATTTGATCGCCAGCACTGCGGAGCTTGCTGCGGAGCAGCGTTTTGACTGGATTGGCGGTCGCCTCGGTTCAGCAGATCTGGTGTCATTCGACTGGCAACGGCTGGCATCACTGCTGGATCTCCACGGCGAAAGTCATAGCGGGCTGCGGCTGCTGGTCAGCAATGCCCAAGCCGGACCTGCCGGGGTGTTGACCAAACAAACCCCCGGATTGATGGAACTGGAATCTTTAGTGGAGCAGGAGCAGCAGTGGCTGCAAACCCTCCAGCCCCAGACCGAGGCTCTGGAGGAAACGGGTTGGATTCTGCAGAGCACACGCTGGCAAGAAACCATCGTCCTGGCGGGTGGCAAGACCCTTGTGGAGCGGTGGCTCCAAAACGGCTCTCAATACCGTTGCATGCTCGGGGAACAATCCGCGAACAGCCTGAGCATGCTTCGCAGCCTGCTTGAACAAAAGGGAGAAAACGGCCTGGGGTTGCCGTTGCAACACCTGTTGATCAGCGGTTCCCGCAGAACGGCATAAAAAAAGCCCCGGCGATGCCGGGGCTGGGGGTAAGGCTTAATGCCAGATCACCACAGAGGGCGAGCAGGAGCCACGTAAGGCTGAGCAACAGCGGGCTCAGGCAGAGCGGAATTGGCCTGCACACAAGCGGGCAGGAACACATACCAAGACAGCAGAGATGTGGCCTGGTCTCCAGAGACTTTGTCAGGAGCACAGACGTTCTGGCTACCGTCGGTTACACCGTTGTCTGCCAGACGGAAGTCGACGGGCAGCTCTTTCATGATGCCGGCGGAGCTGATCGAACCATCAGCAGCATCAGCGATGATGGCGGAACGAAGAGCGACGGTTGCGGTCTTTTTCTTCTGCCAGTAAGGGAAGTAAGACTTGGTCTGATCGTCGAGGAAAGCCTCGCCGTCATCGGAGTAGAGGAAACGGGACACGCCGATGATGTCGACCTCGTAGGTCTTGGTCATGCCTTCCTGGATCTCCTCAGCGGTCCAACCGGAGCCGTTGATGCCGGAGTCGAGGGCACGATCATTGATTTCGCCATCAACGAAGAAGGCTTTGAAATCGCGTGAAGTGGTGGTCCATACAGCACCACCGGTGTTCCAACGAACAGGACGCTTGGTGCCTGCTTCGACGGAAGGAGCAGCGAAGGCTGCAAGAGTTGCGCCGGCCAGAAGACCAGCTGCGAGACGAGTGAACACGGACGACAAAAGGGGACGTCAGTTTCAATTTAATTGCACGGAGAAAAGTTGGGGTAACAAAACTCCGAGGATCAAATAATCGGATCGATTTGGACCAACGTCCGCTGGACAACGGGCCTTTTTGGGCTCAATGCGCCCTGGTGGTTGAGTCCTCAGCATGCTCGATGGATTGCCAACCATCGGGGCATGCAGATCCGTTCTTCGCAAGGCAGACGGGTCCGATTTCTCCCGCGCCACCAGCCACAGCAATTATCCAAGGATCCAAGCTGAATCGGCAGATCGAAACAACTTTGTCGCTGCCGTTGTGACGGGCCCCATGGGCATTTGCGGTGCAGGCCCATTGGCCCAGATCCTTCGCCAGGCTGCCTCTCTGCCATTTGATGGAGGCTTCCTTCGCGACCCACTGGCTCAGTACAGCCAATCGCAAGCTCTCCCCCTGCAGCGGCTGCAACTCTTGGCAGTCACCTGGCGTGAAGAAACGAGCGGCCAAAGCAGCAGCGGCGAAACGACGATCCAGGCGTTCCAGATCAACGCCAATGGGTTTGTTGGACCAGGCCACAGCGACCGCATCACGGCAATGACTGAGGCTGATCCATCCCCAGCCCACTGGAAGGCTTGGTGGTGTGCCAGGCGGGGCTGACAGAGGTACAGCGGCAGGATCCAGGTCAAAACAATCCGCCAAACAACGACGCATCCACAACCTTGAGCGGCGAAAGCTCGACTGACGTATTCCGCTGAGCCCGTTGGCGTCCAGCACTTCCTGGCTCGAGAGAGTGACGTCTATAGGGGTATGGCAGTGGTGCGGCACCAGCCACACGGCCGTTACGCTTCGATTCTCAAAATGAGGCAGCAGACGTGGCTCTCCAGATCGGTGATCCGGCACCGGATTTCACACTCCCCAATCAAAACGGTGAGCCGGTTCAGCTGTCATCTCTGCGCGGCCAGCGAGTTGTTCTTTATTTCTATCCCAAGGACGCCACGCCTGGTTGTACGAAGGAGGCCTGTAACTTCCGGGATCGATGGGACTTGCTGCAGCAGAACGGCATTCAGGTGCTGGGTATCAGCAAGGACAACGCTGCATCGCACACCAAGTTCATCAGCAAGCACACCCTTCCCTTCACCTTGCTGACCGATGAAGAACCTTGCTCTGTAGCCAGCAGCTACGGCAGCTACGGCCTGAAGAAATTCATGGGCAGGGAATACATGGGCATGATGCGTCACACATTTTTGATCGATGCCGATGGCAAGGTCGAGAAGATTTACCTGAAGGTGAAATCAGCCACCATGGCGGACGATCTGATCAGTGATCTGGGCCTGGACTGAACTGATCCAACAACTGAACCATCGCCTGAAGCTGAAGGGTCGAATCAGATCGGCAGGTCACGCCGCGATGCCTGAGCTCGGTCTCGAGCAAACAGGCATCCCCGCCGCATAACCAGAGAGAAGCTCCACTGCTCCGTTGGGCGTCTTGCACAGCAGCAACAACGGACTGGATCACCCCACGACGCATCGCGTCAATCGTCGCTGAAGGGAATAGGTCCTTGGGGACCTGATCGAGCCTGACTTCACCCGGGAGCAACGTTGTTCCCTGGCCCATGCTGCGCAACTGAAGGCTCAACCCTGGCATCAGCTGACCACCCTGG
>QCUM01000023.1 GCA_003210735.1 Synechococcus sp. AG-679-D13 | reverse complement strand
GACTGATCGATTCCGGCGCCAAACCATCAGCGAGGTTGTTGCGGAGCACGTGATGAAGCAGTTCCACCAGTTGCGGGCGCAGGGATGGTCCCACTTGGACCATGAGCAGCGGCACCCATAAGCGCAGCAGTTCAATGAGTTCAGGCTGTGCCCTCAGGTCCGTGCTCTGGTGTGAGCAAAGGCTGCGGATCCTTTGGGGCAGCTGAGGCGATCGGATGAGCTGCTGCAGTGCGTCCACAACGCGGATGGTGATCACTTCAAACAGCTCGAGGGCCAGCAGTGCCACCACACCTCGACTGATCACAGCTCGCAGGGGCTCCAGCTGGATCAAATTGGCTCCAGACAATCGTTCCGTCACCGGAACGATTCGCAACACCCGGCCGATCGGCAGCAGCAGGGGGAGATCGATCCATCGCCTCAGCAGCGCATCCCGCCAGCTGATAGCGGGGTAACGACGTCGCAGACGAAGGCTTCTCAGGCCAATATCCAGCAGAAATAAAAGCTGAAAGGGAAGGTCAATCCGCCAACTCAGATCGGTTGGCTGACCGCTGGCATCGATGCTTCTCCAATAGTTGATCTCAACCAGGGGCAGGATCTGTCTTCGCCAGAACTGCCTTTCATCAGTCCAGCTCACCTGCTTCAGGTAGTCCGTATCCAGCAGCTGTGTTGCTGCTGCGCGTGCCGACTCCTCATCTGCCCTGGTGCGCAGCAGGCTTTTGATCTTTTCGAGTGCACCGGTGTTTCCTGAACTCACAAAAGGGTTGGTGTCCATCAGCCGCTGCGTGAGCTCCAGCTGTTGTTCCAACAGCGAAATGACCAGCGGATCGGTCAATTCACGCTTGTTGAGGGCCAGATCCAGGGATTTGAACTGCTCCCTGTAGAGACGGGTGCTCCGATGCGGCTCAATCCCTTTGACCTGGTCGTAAAACGGTGTGATGTCTGGCAGCCAGGGCAACGGCACCACCAGTGGCAACGTGGGGAGTGGATAGAGATTGCGTTGAAGCCAGAAATTGCGCAGGGGGATGTAGGAGACGTCAAAGAGCACCCAAGCCAGGTTGGCCACTGCAAGCAGGGCAATGGTTTGGTCCCAGCGATGCCACGGTCGCTGATGCGGTCGTTGGGGCAATCCCTGCCAGCGCGGTCGGATCATCGGCAGATGCGGGGCTGCAGGGCTGCACAGAACATCACCCCTATCGTGAACCAACTCTCCCCGGACAGGCCCGTTGGCAGTCGACGAATCAAAGACGAAGGGGGCGCAGCCTCATCCCTTCTGGGACTTCTGGGGCCCATTGCTGTTCATGTTTGCCCTCTTACTGGGCATTCGTCAGTTTCTGGTCGAAGCCCGCTACATCCCATCCGGCTCGATGCAGCCGGGTCTGAAGATTCAGGATCGACTGCTGATCGAAAAAATCACTTACAAAATCAGACCTCCGCAGCGCGGCGAGATCGTGGTGTTCAATTCCCCCTATGCCTTCGATCCAGTGCTGCGATCGTCGCAGAATCCTTCGCCTCTGATCTGCGGCCTGGTGAGCCTGCCTCTAATAAATGTGATCCCCGGGCTCGGAGATCGGGCTTGTGATGCCTACATCAAGCGAGTGGTCGGTGTTGCCGGAGACCGGGTCGTTGTTGGCCCATCCGGTGCGGTCAGCCTCAATGGTGTGCCATTGGAGGAGCCTTACGTCGAACATTTTTGCCCGTTGAATGCTCAGGGAATGAGCCTCCACTGCCCACCCCTCAGCGAGACCGTGCCTGAAGGATCAGTGCTGGTGCTTGGCGACAATCGCAGTAGTAGCCAGGACAGCCGCTACTGGCCTGGAACTAAATTCCTGCCACAGCAGGAGATTCTCGGCCGGGCCGTCGTTCGCTTCTGGCCGCCGAACCGGATCGGTTTACTCAGCGACTGAGGCCGCAGGCCATGACGCGTCCCTGGAGTGTTTCCCCAAGCCAGGGGAGATTGGCGGCTCCCGGTGCAGCAGGATCGTCGCGATGCACCGTCCAGCGATGATTGGGATCAAACAGCAACCAGCGTCGACTGCCGATCGTCAGCATTTCCGCTGGTCTGTCCAGGAAGGCTGAAGGGCCGAAGCTGAGGGCCTGCCACAGCTCTTCAACGCTGAAATGTTCCTCTCGCACCAGGGCCGACCAGAGGGCGGGAAGAACCAGATGGTGGCCACTCAGGCCTGGGGGGCGTTGATCGATCGGCAGCAGCATGTCCTCCTGATCCAGAGGGACAGCGTGGACCGCAACGGCCTGAATCAGCCCATCCCGCAGCGCTGATCGCAAACGGCTGCGGTCCCTCGTCCCCCCAAGAGATGGACGGATCCCCCATCCCGGTTCAGCGCCTCCTAGAGAGCCCCGCTCCGCCAGAAGGTGCCACCAGCACACGCTGGATAACGGTGGTGCTGCGACCTGTTGCAGCGCTTCAACGGCCTCACCGGTGGAAAGATTCATCAGGCGCAGTTGACGATCCGGATGGCGTTGCTGAAGGGTCAGCAGCTGGTTCAGGGGTTGCAGCTCACTGGCCAGAGGATCCGGCGGCCATCCCGCCCTGAGGGTTTCGACGCCCTCTCGCACGAAACCGTCTCCCTGCAGCTGGGGATCTCTAGCGGCAAGAAGCACCGGGCAAGAACCCATTTCCCCAAGGGACAGTCCCCGTTCCAGCAATGCCAGCGGGATCATCTGATCGTCGTCTGCCAGTCCGATGGCGCCGTGTTCGAGCAGGTCCGCGTGGGGTGCCAGCTCCTCCCCCCGTCCGCCGATGCTGAAACTTCCCCAGAGCGGGAGGTGGACATCCGATGGGTCAATGCTGTGCAGACCGAACAACCGCTCCGGCTGGTCTCGCCAGCTGTCTGCTTTTGGCAGCAGGGCCACCTGGCCGTAGCCGGCTGCTGCGGCGCAGCGGCGAAGGCTCGTAAGGGTCTCAACAGTTCCACTCACTGGGGTTGGCAGCAGTGAATGCGGGTCCACCAGGCAGGGAGCCACGAGCTGCTCAGGTGCAGGTTTTGGGTTGAGACCCAAAGCGTTGCCGCGCTGTCGGGCCTCGTCATCGAAGCCGATGAGAATTCCCGCTTCAATCAAAACCGCTCCCTGCTGAAGCGGGATCCCAGGACCACGCAAGATCCGAACCGGATCCAGCAACAGGGTGTCTTGCATCGGATCAGAGGGCGCCCGCCGCGGTGCGGTCGATCACGCTTCCGAAGTGGGAGGTGAGATTCAGGCAGGTCACGACCGCAGGCTGGCCTGGATCGGCAGCGATGTCGACCACCGTCACGCCGCCGTTGCCTTGCTTCACAGCCCAGATATCGGCTGGTGTAAGGCCCAGGAGGTCGCACAGGATGGTCTTGTTGACGGCGTCATGTGCCACCACCAGCGCCGTTTCATCTGGTTTGAGCCCGGTCGCGATCTCTTTCCAGCTGTTCACCGACCGGGTCCAGACGTCCTGGATGGTTTCTCCCTCCGGCATCTGCACCGTTTCAGGGGATGTCTTCCAGGTGTCGAGAAGTTCTGCCCAGTCGGCGCGGATTTCGGATTCAAGCTTCCCTTCCCACACTCCGTGCCCGATCTCGACAAGACCGTCGATCTGAGTGAGAGGTACGTCGGCGTGTGCTTCGAGAATGATGCGTGCGGTTTCGGTGGGGCGGGAGAGGGTGCTGCTCCAGGCTCGATCGATCGCAACGTCCTTTAAAAAGTCTCTGGCCGCGGCTGCTTGACGACGACCGTTGTCGTTGAGTGGGATGTCGATCTGTCCTTGAAACCGTCCGGCCTTGTTCCAGTCGGTTTCGCCATGTCGCACCAGGATCAGTCTTGCGCCGCTGCCCCGCGCCGGCAGAGGTTGCAGGTGGGTGGTGCTGTTGAGACACTCGATCTGAACCTGAGCTCCGCTTGTTCCGGGCCGCAGGTTGAACACCGAAAGCGAGGTGTTGTCGACCCGAAGGCGTCGAAATCCATGCTCGGGCTCCCCCAGCATGGCCAGCATCAGACAGCGCAGGATTGCATTGTGGGCGACAACCAGCACGGTGCTGTCCTGCTCCACCGGATGACGTTCGGTGAGCGCCTGGATGAACCCCTTGGCTTGCTCCATCAGCTCTCCAAGAGGTCTGTAGCGGCTGCCATCGCGGCGCTGTAATTCCAGCGCAAGCGGTTGTCGCTTCCAGATGCCGTAGGCCTCGGGATGCTGTTCCGTGAGTTCATCGATGATCAGTCCTGACCAAGGCTCGAGATCCACCTCAAGCAGGCCGTCATCGAAAACGGTGGCGGGAGCCTGGCCGCCGCGGGCTTCCAATAGAGATGCCGTGGTGGCGGCGGCGCGCTGCAGCCTTGAGCTGTAGACCGCGTCCAGCGACACATCCGCCAGGCTGGCTCCAAGACAGCGGGCCTGTTCATGCCCCTTGTCGCTCAGGTTGGATTGGTCGTCACGCCCCTGGATGCGCCTCTCAAGGTTGAAGCTGCTCAGACCGTGGCGGACCAGGAGTAGACGGAGGGTCACGGTGCAGGATCAGGGCGCGGCCATCGTATGGGTCAAGCGATTCCAGGGGACAATCGGCTGCAGTTGAGCCGACCGGGTGTCGTCCAGTTCCCAACGCCAAGCCCAGCCCGCCTGGAAAATTCTGCTTGGGCTGCTGTCCCTGGTCATGGCTGCCTTGATCTGGTTTTCAGGCCTGGTCAGCAGCCTTTCGCGTCCGTCGGTGGCCCCGAGCCTGAATCTGCAGCAGCAGGAGATCACCGTTCTGGCGGAACCCGCTGTGCCGCCCTCCCTGGTTCCGCTGCTGTTAGGGAATGGCGACCCCCGCATGGCTCTGCGGCAGTCGCTGGAGGGAACGTCATCGGATCAACGCAGTCCCAGGCAGACGCAGTTGCTTGAGCTGTTGTCCGTACGGTCTGTTGCTGTTCCAGCGGATGCTGATGCTTTGTTGAAGCTGCTTGATTGCGAGGCCCAGGGTGCTTCTCAGGCCGAATGCAGTAACCCCGCCGTGGCCCGCACAGCCCTGGTGCGGCTGGCGCTCAGTGCATTGCTTCCGCTGCTAACGGCGCTCGCAGGCACGTTGCTGCTGGTCATCCAGGGGTGGCGTCGATGGCGTGGTCGCGCTGAAACCTTGCCTGAACTGCGCGGTCCGATGCTGACCCTGCTGGATATGGCGCTGTTGGTGGCGGGTGGCTTTGTGGTGGTCAGCGCCGTGGCAGTCCCTCTTGTGGTGCTTCCCCTGGTCGGAACGTTGACCGCATCCCTGGCCAGTCCACGCCGTGAGGCTGTGGGTGTTGTCATCAATTACGGCTTGATGGCGCTGCCGAGTCTGCTGATTTTGCGGCGTCAGCTCGCCTCCTGTCCGGATCAAGAGCGGCCATCTGAGGGATGGCTGCAGTGGCGCATCAAGCCGCTGGCCTCTGCCGTCATCGCAGCTCTGAGTGGTTGGCTTCGCATCACCCCTGTGGTGATGCTGACCGGTTGGGTGCTGGTCAAGGTCGTGGGCGATCCAGGTGGCAGCAATCCCTTGCTCGAGCTGGTGTTGGGCAGTCGCGATCCGTTGGCACTGGCTCTGCTCGCTTTCACCGCAGTCGTTCTTGCTCCTCTGTTCGAGGAGATCATCTTCCGTGGCGCTCTTCTTCCGGTGCTGGCCCGTCGCTTCGGTCCTCTCGCTGGAGTGCTGTGGTCGGGTCTGTTGTTTGGCATGGCCCACATCAGCATCGGGGAACTGGCTCCGCTCACCGTTCTGGGGGTTGGTCTCGGCTTGGTTCGTATGAGCACTGGACGGTTGCTTCCGAGCGTGTTGATGCATGGCACCTGGAATGCCGTCACGTTTTTGAATCTGCTTTTGCTTTAAGGCTTGCCCGAGGCAGGTGCGAATGGTTCACTGACCCATTGATGGTTCAGCCAAGGGTGGCCGCATCCAATCAGCGCTTCTCGATGAGTGCTCTTCAGCTGATTCAGGGCTCCTTCTCCGCCGGAAGAATCACCCGACGCTCCCCCTTGGTGGGCGGGCTGCATCGTCTTGCCGACGGCACGTTGCTGGGTGTTTTCGCCGCATTGGCTGTTCTTGCCGGTCTCACGCTGCATTGGCAGCACCGCTGGACGATGGCGTTTCAGCGCTTTGAGGCCACCAAGTTGTTGTCCCATCGGCTGACGGAATCCACAGCTCTCCTGGAGCAGCATTGGCTGGATAGCACAACGAGCCCGTCTCGATTCGTCCCCACCAAGGTGACGAATCTGATTCATCTCGAGCGTTCCCCTGTTGTGGTCTCTGATCCTTCCGTCGTCATCGCTCGGAATGAACCATCACAACCGAGGGTTCGTCCGGGGTACTGATGCGAGCAAAATCGTCTTCGTCAGTTCGGAAAAGGCCTCGTCCCCGGGTTGTTCCGTTGGCCCAAGTGCCGGCCAATCGCCTCTGGATTGTTTTCCTCATCCTCTGCACGGGATTGACAGGATTAATCGGGCGTATGGCCTGGCTGCAGCTGGTTCAGACAGGTGCACTCGAAGCCCGTGCACGTCGGCTGCAGACGCAGACAAGCGCCCCCCTCGGAACACGTCGCCCGATCGTTGATCGCACCGGTCGGCTGGTTGCGATGGATGAGAAGCGGTTCCGTCTTTGGGCCCATCCTCGTTACTTCAATCTTCCCGGCGACGACCCTGGACGGGTGCGGCCTCCAGAGGATGTGGTGACACTTCTTGCTGCACCTCTGGCTCGATCGGCTGAAAGCCTGCGCGATGAACTGGGAAACCGTCGATCAGGGGTACGGCTTGCCGAGGGACTGGACCCGGAGACGGCAGATCGAATTCGTGGCCTAGGGATCAGCGGTCTTGACCTCGAGGCATACCCCCAGAGGATCTATCCCCAAGGGTCGCTCTTTGCCAATGTCGTTGGTTTCCTCAATGATGAGCGGGTGCCCCAGGCGGGGCTCGAGCAGAGTCGCCATGACGACCTGCTGAGGCATGAACAATCGCAACGTCTCCGCAGGGGGGCCGATGGCACCCCGCTTCCGGATGATCTCAACCCTGGAGCCTTCTACGGGGATGATCTACGCCTCCAGTTAACCCTCGATGCGCGTTTGCAGGAGCTGGCGGCAAAAGCTCTTGCGGCCCAGGTTTCGACATGGAAAGCCAAGAAGGGCGCTGCGATTGTCATGGATGTCACCAACGGCGAGCTGTTGGTGCTGGCATCGACTCCCACCTATGACCCCAACCGCTACTGGCGATTCTCACCGGCACGCTTCCGCGAGTGGTCGGTTCAGGACCTCTACGAACCAGGTTCCACGTTCAAACCGATCAATCTGGCCTTGGCGCTTGAGGAGAAGGCGATCGCGCCGGACGATCGGGTCCATGACACCGGCAGGATCACCATCGGCGGCTGGCCGATCAACAACCACGACAAGAAGGCCAATGGACTTGTGGGATTGGCCAGGGTCCTTCAGGTGTCCAGCAATGTCGGCATGGTGCGCGCCATGGGCCGGATGAAGACGGATGTGTACTGGGACTGGATGAACCGGCTTGAGATTGATCAGCGTCCGGACACCGATCTTCCCGGTGCCGTTGCCGGTCAGTTGAAAAGCAAGGAGCAGTTCATTACCCATCCGATCGAGCCGGCGACAACCGCCTTTGGGCAGGGATTTGCGCTGACGCCCCTCAAGCTGGTGCAGCTGCATGCGGTCCTGGCCAACGGTGGTCGCTTGGTCAGTCCCCACATCACCAGAGGATTCCGCTCCGGGGGTGCTTTGGCTCCACCTGCATCGCCATCGGGGAGAAAATTGCTCAGCCCTGAGGTGGCTGCAACGGTTCTGTCTTGGATGGAGTCAGTTGTTGAGCAGGGCAGTGGTGTGGGTGTGAAGACGCCGGGTTATCGCATCGGCGGTAAAACAGGAACTGCCCAGAAAGCCCTGAACGGGATCTATCTGCCTGGAGCCAAAATCTGCAGTTTTGTGGCCACTCTTCCCATCGAGGCCCCGCGCTACGTGGTTTTCGTGGCTGTCGATGAGCCACAGGGTGCCCATGCCTACGGCTCCACCGTGGCCGTACCAGTGGCAAAACAGATCATTGATGGCCTGCTTGTTATCGAAAAGATCAGCCCGTCAAAACCTGCAGAATTGAACAAGACATTGATGAGCTGACGGATTGGCCAACCCCGCTACGTTGTAGATAACACGACCTGTGTTTCCATGGTTTCTCTGCTTGATCAACTCTCCGAGATGACCGTCGTGGTGGCGGATACAGGTGATCTTGAGGCGATCCGCAAATTCACACCTAGGGACGCTACAACCAATCCTTCATTAATTCTGGCGGCAGCTCAAATTCCTGCCTATCAGAGCCTGATTGATGAAGCGCTGCGTTCTTCAAGACGGCTGATTGGTAGTAATGCACCCGTGGAGGATGTGGTGCATGAAGCCCTTGACGAAATCAGTGTGATCTTCGGTAAGGAAATTCTCAAGATTGTTCCCGGGCGAGTGTCCACCGAAGTTGATGCTCGGCTGAGTTGGGATACGGCCGCAACGGTGGAGAAAGGTCGGAAATTGATTCGTCTCTACAACGACGCCGGGATCAGCAATGATCGCGTGTTGATCAAAATTGCTTCAACCTGGGAAGGTATTAAAGCTGCGGAAATCCTTGAAAGGGAAGGTATTCATTGCAACCTCACTCTTTTGTTCGGTTTCGGTCAAGCCGTGGCTTGCGCAGAGGCTGGAGTCACCTTGATTTCCCCATTTGTAGGTCGCATTCTCGATTGGTTCAAAGCTGATACAGGTCGTGATTCCTATCCAGGGCCTGAGGATCCAGGTGTGATTTCAGTAACCCGAATTTTTAATTACTACAAGACATTCGGTTACACCACCGAAGTGATGGGTGCCAGTTTCCGCAATCTGGATGAAATCACCGAGCTTGCAGGCTGCGATCTGTTGACCATTTCCCCCAAACTTCTTGATCAGCTACGCGAAAGCCCTGCTGTTCTTCAGCGCAAGCTTGATGCGGCATCGTCCAGCTGTCAGGAAGCTCAGATTCATGTGGATCGTGAACGCTTTGATGCTCTGATGGCCGACGACCGGATGGCTTCCGACAAATTGAGTGAAGGGATCAAAGGCTTCAGTAAAGCAATCGAAACCCTTGAGCAACAGCTTGCCCACCGTTTGGCTGAAGTTGAGGGAGGCGCAGCTTTCGGCCATGCCGTTCAAGAAATATTTTTGCTGAATGATTTCAATGGGGATGGATGCATCACCCGTGATGAATGGCTGGGAAGTGATGCTGTGTTTGATGCCCTTGATCTCGACCATGACGGTCGCCTCTCTCAGGAGGATATTCGCCGTGGATTCGGGGCTGCATTAACGCTGACCACAGCCTGACCATTCCATCACGATGCATGCGTTAGACACCATGCGCGCTCTGGCAAGCAAGGGTGAATTGATCACCCTTGAGCCGGGAGATGTTTTGTTTAAGGCTGGCGAAACCGGTTCCACGATGTTTGGAATCCTTGAGGGGTCTGTTCGTCTCACTTGGACCGATGCATCGGCCCATGATCGCCATGAAGATATTCCTGTTGGTCACATCTTTGGGTCGGGATCGTTGGTTGTGGAGGATCACTGCCGCCTAAGCACAGCAACTGCGAGGAGTTTTTGTCGTCTCATTGTGATGAACCGAGAGAAGTTCCTGTTTGCCGTTCAGGAAGCTCCGATGTTCGCAATTGGTTTATTGGCTTCAATTGATGCACGCCTGCGCGACATCAATATGGATGGTGCTTGACCCTTAGTGTTCGTTTCAATCTTGATAGAGATGCGGCGGATTTTTGATCTGAGCCCCTTCGCTTATGCAATCCATGCATAATCTTGTCGATTTGATATTGGATTGATGCGCCAGCGGCCCTTGCTCCTGGGTCTCCAACTGGGATTGTTTCAGCTGGGTCTGGGAATTTTTGGGGTGCTTGCTTTTGGGCTCTTCAATCGTCTGCTGATCGAAGAATTTCAACTGCCGGCGGTCCTTGTTGCTGCGGCGATTGGCTCTCAGCAGCTGACGGGGTTTACCCGAGTGTGGTTCGGTTATCGCTCTGATCGGATTCCTGTCAGTCGTTTGCGGCGGACTCCCTTCATTGTCTGCAGCTCATTTTTTCTGGCGTTGCTCTTTGGGCTTGCCTGCCAGCTGGTGTTGCAGCTCGGACGCGTCATGGAGAGCGCAGGGACAGCGACTTTGTCCTGGTTGATCCTCCTGTTGACGGCAGTGTTTGTTGCTATCGGTATGGCCATTGCCGCAGGGGGTACAGCGCTTTCAGCTCTGATTGCCGATCGCACAACGGAAGAGGAACGACCAAAGGTGCTGTCGGTGGTTTGGGGGATGCGTTTGCTGGGAGTTCTGTTCGGAAGTGTTTTGGTGAATCGGGTGTTTGGGGATGCCTGCACTGCCGGTGCAAGCACTCTTGCTTTGCTGGCTGGGATGGAGCGGTTGGCGGTTGTCACACCTCCTCTGCTGCTGGGTCTCGGGGTGGTGTCTGTTCTTGGTGTGGAGCACCAAAACACCGCTCAGATAGAGAATCCCGCCGATGAGGCCACACCGAGGTCGCAGAGCGTTGCCTTGCCCCAGCTGCTGACGCGCTTGCGTTCCATTCCGGAGGCGGGCCGCTTTCTGGGCGTGCTTTGTCTGTTCACTTTCAGCATGTTTCTGAATGATGCGGTGCTTGAGCCCTATGGCGCCGCCGTTTTCGGTATGAGCGTTTGTGCCACCACCTCGCTCAACGTCTTGGTTGCAATCGGATTCTTCGGAGGATTGGCTCTCAGTGGTTTTGTCTTGATCCCACGCTTCGGCACAATCCGAATCGCCAGGGTCGGAGCTTTTTTGGCCAGCTCTGCTCTGGCCCTGATGTTGGTTGCGGGAACCGACGCCTCCATCCCCCTGCTTCGGGTGGCAGTGACATTTTTTGGTTTATCGCTCGGGGTGTGCATCAACGCTTGCCTCGCCTTGATGTTCAGTTTTGTTCAGCCCGGGCGCACTGGCTTTCTGCTTGGTATTTGGGGTGCGGGCTATGCCTATTCCTCCGGCCTGGCGATCATCAGCGGAGGTGGCCTGCTGACCTTGCTGCAGACGGTCAATGGTGGTGATGCCTATGGGGCCTATGGGGGCGTTTTTGGCCTTCAGATGATCTGTTTCATTGGTGCAGCCTGGCTAACAGGGCGTCTGGACATTGCCAGATTTCGCTCCAAGGTTCGGACTCGGCTGTGCAATGTGATGGAGCTGAATCTTGACTAGAGCTGCCTTTGAACCAAAAGCAAGTGGTTGGCGTGCTCCATCCACTAGAACCGGATCTGCTGAAGGGCAGTGAATGGCAGCGCTGCAGATCGTCTGGTTCAAACGTGATCTGCGCACCGTTGACCACCGGCCATTGGTCGAAGCAGCCGCATGTGGTCCGCTCCTGCCCCTTTTTGTTGTTGAGCCCGAGCTGTGGTGCCAGCCGGATGCTTCTGAGCGGCAGTGGATGTTCTGCCGCGAGTCGCTTCAGGAGTTGCGTGAGTCGACCGCGGCGCTGGGTCAACCCCTTGTGGTGCGCTCAGGTGATGTGGTGGAGGTGCTGGAACGTGCCAGGCGCCAATTCGGTGTTGCGCGCCTCTGGAGCCATGAAGAGACGGGTAACGGCTGGACTTACCAGCGCGATAAGCGAGTAGCGGCCTGGGCGAAGCTGAACGGTATCGCCTGGATGGAGATCCCGCAGTTCGGTGTTGTTCGCCGGATGAAGTCCCGCAACGGTTGGGCTCGATGCTGGGAAAATCAGATGGCAGAGCCACTCGTTGCAGCTCCTCTGTCGCTCCAGCCTCTTGAGCTGATTGATCCGGGTGTGATCCCAGAGCGTCCCTGCCGAGAACTGGCAAACGATCCATGCCCTCAGCGTCAGACCGGTGGCCGTTCGAGAGGACTCCGAGAGCTCAACGATTTTCTTCGGTGCCGAGCACCGCGTTACCAACGCGCGATGTCCAGCCCGAATACGGCTTTTAAAGGGTGTTCGCGTCTGTCGGCTTATCTCGCCTGGGGCTGCCTCTCCATGCGGGAAGTGCTTCAGGCCACTCGCTCTCACAGTGGCCGTGGCATCCGCAGTTTTGAATCAAGGCTGCACTGGCATTGTCATTTCATTCAGAAGTTGGAGGATCAGCCCGCCATTGAATTCAGCGATTTTCATCCGTTCATGCGTGGCATTCGTCAGGGCGATGTCGAGAGGATGGAGGCATGGTGCGAAGGACGCACCGGGGTGCCATTTGTGGATGCATGCATGCGCGCCCTGCGAGCCCATGGCTGGATCAACTTCCGCATGCGGGCGATGTTGATGTCGTTCGCGAGCTACAACCTCTGGCTGCCTTGGCGTGAAACCGGCTTGCATCTTGCCCGTCAGTTCGTCGACTACGAACCCGGCATTCACTGGAGCCAATGCCAGATGCAATCAGGGAGCACGTCGATCAACACAATTCGGATCTACAACCCGATCAAACAGGGGCAGGATCATGACCCCGAAGGCCATTTCATTCGCGAGTGGTGTCCGGAGCTCAGCGATGTGCCAGCGATTCATCTCCACGAGCCCTGGTCCCTGGGCGGTGGAATGCCAGAACCGATCGTTGACGTCACCACGTCGATGCAGATTGCGAAGGATCGGATCTGGGAGATTCGCCGTTCCGCTGGTTTTGATCGCCATGCCGACGCGATACAACGCAAGCATGGATCCCGCAGGGCTGGTTTGAAGCCAGTGACAAGCCGTCGGCGCAGGCGTTCCCCCAGGCAAGACGATGGAACGCAACAGCTGGAACTGACGCTTTAGCCCCGCTGCAGCAGCAATCTGTTGATCACCCGCTGGGCGATATCGCCATATCCCATCTCACCCGAGAGGATCTGCGCAATGCGGCGTGGTGCGGTGGGTCGCTTGATCCCCAACTGGTATCCAACGCCTGGAAAGCGATAAAACACCTGTGCAATGCGCCTCCCCCAGGCCATCGAGTCCCCCCAGCGTTGCCGCATGGCGATGGTGTAGCCCCTCAAATCATGGCTATCTCCCCGAAGCCAGCGATCGAGATGCCGTGCAGCTTCACAGCCACTCATCAGGGCAGGGCGTAATCCCTCCGCCAGGAATGGGTCGCAGAGCGACGCTGCATCCCCCACCACCACAATTCCATTGCCGTTGAGGCGGTGATGGCCATTCCAAACCCGAAGCTGTCCGCTCTGACGAAGGCCTGCGTCGGCAGGGAAGCCCAGGTCTGGAAGAAGTAGTGACAAGACTTGTTCAGGGTCGGCGTCCTGCTTGCCGATGAAGCTGCCGACACCGATGTTCACCCCCCCCGCCACAGGGAATGCCCAGGCGAAACCCTGCTTCACCAGACCGAATTCGAAGCGGGTGGTGCCGTTCTTCAACCTGCCCTGCCCCTCGAGTCGAACCGACATGGTGGTTGCTGTTTGAACGCGCTTGGCTCCCAGGCCGAGCCGTTGGGGCCAGGGAGACGCCGAGCCATCAGCAATGACCACGGATCGAGTTCGCCACCGTTGCCCATCGGCTGCCGTAACGCTCCAGTGGTCGTTATCCCGACCGATGTCGGTCACTGTTACCCCGGCACAGCATTCAGCTCCGGCCTGTTTCGCCTGATCAGTCAGCAGCTGATCCAACCGTTCCCGGCGCACGATCCAGAACGGTGCTTCACCGGGAAGCTCAGCCACCACTGGATCACCCAGGCACCAACTGAAATCAACCTGGCGAACCACCTGTTCCACAGCCGGTTCCAAAGAGAAGGGGAACCACTTCTGCACAGAGGCGGCCATGCCGCCGCCGCAAGGTTTGATTCTTGGTTCAGCGTCGCGTTCAAGCAGCACAACATCGTGGCCACTCCGAGACAGGTGCGCCGCTGCTGCTCCACCAGCGGCTCCTGCCCCGACGATGACCACATCGCGAAACCATTCAGGACTGCCGTTCAAACCTTGAGAATGTCGGCTTCCTTGTTGGCCAGGTGCTTCTCCAGTTCAGCAATGAATTTGTCGAGGATCTTCTGCACGGCATCCTGTTCATCGCGACTCTGGTCTTCGGAGAAGTCCCCTTCCTTTTCTTGCTTTTTGATTTTATCGATCGCATCACGACGCAGATTTCGCAGTGCCACCTTGCCTTCTTCGGCGTATTTGGAGGCAAGTTTGCAAAATTCCTTGCGCCGTTCCTCGGTGAGGGGTGGAACGTTGATGCGGATGATTTTGCCGTCGTTGTTGGGGGTGAAACCGAGTTCACTCATGGCGATGGCCTTTTCGATGGAGGCCAGAGCACTGATATCGAAGGGCTGGATCTGAATGGTC
This sequence comes from Synechococcus sp. AG-679-D13, assembly GCA_003210735.1. Classification (GTDB taxonomy): domain Bacteria; phylum Cyanobacteriota; class Cyanobacteriia; order PCC-6307; family Cyanobiaceae; genus Parasynechococcus. Next base: position 19,301 of record QCUM01000023.1, on the reverse strand, counting down.
TGGGAGTCTGGTGTGGACAGAGTGGCCAGTGACTTCAGCGGCGTCTCAGCGCCGTAGTACTCGACATTGATTCGATCGAGCAGAGAGGAATTGGCCCGGCCGGTGCGGATTGTGTTGAAGTTGCGCTGGGTGGCCTCCACCGACTTGCGCATGCTGGCTTCGAGGTCCTTGGTCGACATGGTGATCTCGGGTGACGGCGTCGTGAATTCAGGCGGGATTGCCGATACGGGATCCGATCGGTTCACCAGCAACGGCTTTTCCGATGTTGCCAGGTTCAAACAGGTTGAACACAACGATCGGGATGTTGTTGTCCTTGCACAGGGCGATGGCGGTGCTGTCCATCACCCCAAGTTCGCCGCTCAACACGTCCTGATAGTTCAGATGCTCGTGTTTAACGGCATCTGAATGCTTGGCCGGGTCCTTGTCATAGACCCCATCAACCTTGGTGGCTTTGAACACCACATCGGCGTTGATTTCTGCTGCCCGCAGGGCGGCAGTGGTGTCGGTGGTGAAAAACGGATTTCCGCATCCAGCTCCGAACACAACCACGCGACCTTTCTCAAGGTGGCGCATCGCTTTGCGGCGTATGTATGGCTCAGCAACTTCCTGCATGGCGATGGCCGTTTGAACGCGGGTGGGAACTCCCGCTCGCTCGAGTCCGTCTTGCAGTGTGATCGCGTTCATCACCGTGGCCAGCATGCCCACGTAATCAGCTGTTGCCCGCTCCATGCCGGCGGCGGAACCCTTCAGGCCTCGAAAGATGTTCCCGCCACCGACAACGATGGCCAGCTGAGTGCCACTCGCTACAACCTTGGCGACGTCCGCCGCGATGGACTGAACAATGGCTGGATCGATTCCGTAACCCTGATTACCCATCAGAGCTTCGCCGCTGAGCTTCAGCAGCACACGGGAATAGGTCATCTGTGCCCCAGATCCAATCGACAGTAGCAAGCACTGGCCAGTGCCCTCCTCTCTCGCTTGCATGGAGCAGCCGCCAGCTCTGAATGCCAGACAGCGAATCGAGCCATAGCGGTGTGATGGCCAGGCTCACACTTTCAGCTCTGGAGCGGGCGAGTCGAGAGCCAGGTTGCTGGAAAGACCCTGTGGTGCATCGAGCTCTCCTGATCAGTGGTTTGTCGGTGCTGACAGATGCGACGCGCCGTTTGAACAAAGATCTGAACGCTTCGGCCTTGGACTGAGGTCGACGTTCCCCTCAGTACTCAATGCCGGCCTGTGCCTTGACGCCCTGTTCCCGGAAGGGGTGGTGCAACAGGGTCATCTCTGTGACCAGGTCTGCCTGGTCCAGCAAAGGCTGGGGAGCCCCTCGGCCGGTGACGGCGACATGGGTGAGACCCGGACGTTCCTTCAGCCCAGCGATCACGGTTTCAGAGCTGATGTATCCGAGCTTGAGTGCCACATTCAGTTCATCCAGCAGCACAAGTTTCACCGTTGCGTCTCGCAGGTAGCCCAGTGCGGTCTCCCACGCTTCCTCAACCAGCTGCTGATCCCGTTCGCGGTCCTGGGTCTCCCAGGTGAAACCTTCCCCGAGGGCATGCCAGCTCACTTGCTCCCCGAAGACGCGCAGCGCCCTGGCCTCCCCGGGCTCCCAGCCTCCCTTGATGAACTGAACGATCGCAACACGTTCACCATGACCGAGCGTGCGGAGCACAAGCCCCAACCCAGCGGTGGTTTTTCCTTTCCCGTGGCCGGTGAACACCAGCACAAGGCCCTTCTCCTTGTTGCGTTCCTCCACACGCTGCTTCTGCACCTGCTGGCGTCGTTCCATCCGCTTGCGGTAGCCGGCTTCGTCGGTTTCCGGAGACACTCGTCCACCCATGCCCAGGCTGGCGGCGGTTTGGTCGAGGTCCTTCGCGGTCATGGTTGAGCTGATGGTGGTTTTCGGGCCGTGATTCGTTGCAGGGCCTGCCCGGCAAGAAGCTCCTGCTTCACGCTGCAGAACCCGAGTTCGTTGAGCTGAGACACCAGATCGTCCTCCAGCATGGCGGTCGCTGTGTCGGTTTCGAACAGAGCGCAGAACAGCTGCTGGGGCAGCTTCAGCCAAGGACCAGCGGGGTGAAGGTCCACCAGAACCAGCCACCCATCCGGTTGCAGAAGCCGCAGGCAGCTGGTGAGGACCTGCACTCTCTCCTCGCGAGGGAACTCGTGAAGCGCAACGCTGATTTGCACTGCAGCAAAGCTTTCAGCTGCCAGCGGTGGATCCTCCGCCAGGCCCTCCACCAAATGCATCTGTGGTTGACGGATGGCAGCCAGGTCCAAAGCCCTTGGAGCAATGTCCAACCCTGTGACCGAAAAACCGGCTGCAAGCCAGGGGGCTGCCGCTTCCCCACTCCCACAGCAGAGGTCCAGAACAGCTGCACCTGCCTCCAGCTGATTCTGCAGAGCTTCAACGCCCAGTCCCCGAAGCCTGGACACTCCTCCCACGCTCAGAGCAGAGACAGCGGTCACCGTGTCGTAGATCCAGCGGTGGCGATAAGCCAGTGGGCGTAAAAAAGACGTCATTTCTCAAAAAAATGGTCAGGCGCCCTGCCGTGCCAGAGCTGCGTCCACCGCCTGCTGTTGATCGCGGCGCGTAATCCAGTGGTGATAGGTGCGGGTATGAATCGCCACGGAGTGGCCCATCATTCTGGCGGCAACCGTGTCTGGAAGGCCGATGTGGATTGTGCGCACCGCCCAGGCATGCCGCAGGTCATAGGGCGTGATTGGCAGCGCATAGCGCCGGAACTGCTCGCTCACCCTGCGGCCCACCTGCTGCAGCGTGGTCAGTCGCAGATCGGTCTGGATGGCGGGTAATGCCTTGGGATCAGAGCTGAGCCCGTTGAGATCAAACAGATCGACCCAGTCGGGCTGAAAAGGCCAGACCTGATGCTCACCGGTCTTGGTTGTGGGCAGAACACGGATCACCCGATCTCCTGATCTGCTCAGGCTGCTCAGATCGCAGAAAAAAACCTCGTGGTTGCGCAGTCCGTAGGTCGCCATCAGCCCATAGACCAGCCGCCAGGCGGGGTTTGGGATATTCATCACGCTTTCGAGGATCTGGGCATCGGTGGGCAACTGGCGGAAGCGGGCCCTGTGCAGGCCATAGCCCCCTGCCTCCTGGCGCCAGTTCTCCGGCAGCGGGACATCGAGATGGCGAGCAAGCGCCGCCAGAGCTGTGGCGCATTGCTGCCGGCTTCGGCTTCCATCGGCGTAGCTCTCCAGGGTCTGCATCAGCAGGCTGCCGCTGATCGGCTGGAGTCCTGCCAAAGCTTGCAGCCGTCTCAAATAGGGCTGGTAAGCGCTGCTCCAGGTGGTGCGGCTGCCGGACGGGTTGCGGCGACGACGGGCGTCTGTGAAGAAAGCTTGCTCAAAGGATTGAACGGCCCTCTCTAGGTCGGGGGGAGAGCCATGGCTTCGCTCAGTGCTCCAGTCATCCCAGTTGAACTGTCTGCGTTGCAGCTGCCGCTGCACTTGACGCAGTGAGTGCTCGGCATCCCGAAGACCCTCTGAATCTGCTGTCAGCCCAAGGCTGAGCCGTTGCACGCGTTCAACTTCTGGATTGCGTCGATCGGGCAAACGACCACGCAGGTTGAGTTTTTGCCCCCTCTGTTCCACACGCAGTGGATGGCCCTCACCCGCAAGGCGGTGGTTGATTTGGTCCAACGCGCATTTCAGTTCCATCCGATGCTCATCGGCTACTCACCATGCCGTTATTGGGGGTTACGCTCAACCCCCTTAATTGCAGGGTTTCTGTATGTCACGCGTCGGCGTTGTTCTACTGAATCTGGGTGGACCAGAACGGATTCAGGACGTCGGACCGTTCCTGTACAACCTCTTCGCAGATCCCGAGATCATTCGGCTCCCCAGCCCTGCTCTTCAAAAGCCCCTGGCCTGGCTGATCAGCACCCTGCGCAGTGGCAAGTCACAGGAGGCCTATCGCTCCATCGGTGGAGGCTCACCACTGAGACGCATCACAGAGCAGCAAGCCCGTGAACTGCAGAGCCTCCTTCGCCAGCGTGGTGTTGATGCCACCACGTATGTCGCCATGCGTTACTGGCACCCGTTCACTGAATCCGCCGTTGCCGACATGAAGGCAGACGGTATGGACGAAGTGGTTGTGCTCCCGCTGTATCCCCACTTCTCGATCAGCACCAGCGGTTCCAGCTTTCGTGAACTTCAGCGACTGCGAAAGGGTGATTCAGCTTTCGAAAAGCTCCCGATCCGATGCATCCGAAGTTGGTTTGATCATCCCGGCTACGTGAAGGCGATGGCTGAACTCATCGCAGAGGAAGTTCGCAACAGCGATGACCCCACCAAGGCACACGTGTTCTTCAGTGCCCACGGTGTTCCCAAGAGCTACGTGGAAGAAGCCGGCGACCCGTATCAGACCCACATCGAAGCCTGCACGAACTTGATCATGGACAAGCTCGCTGAAGTGGTGGGTCATTCCAATCCACACACCCTTGCGTATCAGAGCCGAGTCGGTCCGGTGGAGTGGCTGAAGCCCTACACGGAAGAGGCGCTGGAAGAGCTGGGAGAGGCCAAGATCAATGATCTTGTGGTTGTGCCGATCAGTTTCGTGAGCGAGCACATCGAAACCCTCGAGGAAATCGATATCGAATACCGCGAACTGGCCACGGAAGCTGGCGTTGTGAATTTCCGCCGGGTGAGAGCTCTCGACACCTACGCACCGTTCATTGAGGGCCTTGCCGATCTGGTCACCACCAGCCTCGATGGACCGGAGGTCAGTCTTGATGCGGCGGCCGAACTTCCCAACACGGTCAAGCTCTACCCCCAGGAAAAATGGGAGTGGGGTTGGAGCAACAGTTCCGAAGTCTGGAATGGTCGCCTGGCGATGCTCGGCTTTTCAGCCTTCCTGCTGGAACTGATCGGTGGTCGTGGCCCGTTGCACGCTCTCGGACTGCTCTGATCTGTTTCGTTCCCTGCTGCTGGCGGTTTGTCTGACAGCAGCAGCACCTGTACGAGCGGATAGCTGGAGTGAGGGACGCTTTCCGATTGCAGTTTTTGAGGGTTACACCAGCCATTTCGGGATGCGTCGTGCGGCTGACGGAACCCTTCGTCCCCACAACGGGCTGGACATCGCAGCCCCCTTGGGGTCACCCGTTCTGAGCTGGTGGCACGGCAGGGTGATCGAAACCATCGACGACGACTCCTGTGGGATTGGAGTTGTGATTTCTTCAGGCAAGTACCAGCACATTTATTGCCATCTGCGTCGGCAGAGACTGCGTCGAAATCAGTGGGTGAGCGCCGGACAGGTCATTGGTCAGGTCGGCCTGACCGGTCGCACCACCGGAGCGCATCTTCACTGGGGAATCCGTTACTCCGGTCGTTGGCTCGACCCTGCACAGATCCTCAGGGCCATGATCCGCGGCCGACGGGCAATCGTTCCTGTAGGCCCTTAATCTTTAGGGTCAACCCCGACCATTCGCCGTGACCCTCACCTCCGCACCAACGGGCATCGGCGGGCAGGAATCGGTCGCACCACGCACGATCTCCGGTGCAGAGGCACTGATGGATGCCCTGCGCCTCCATGGAGTGGAGACGATTTTCGGTTATCCGGGCGGGGCGATCCTGCCGATTTACGACGCCCTGCACATCGCGGAGGATCAGGGCTGGGTCAAACACATCCTGGTGCGGCATGAACAGGCCGGTACCCACGCCGCCGATGCCTATGCCCGAGCCACAGGCAGGGTTGGGGTCTGCTTTGGAACCTCTGGTCCAGGAGCCACAAATCTGGTCACCGGCATTGCCACTGCCCAGATGGACTCCGTGCCGATGGTGGTTATTACCGGTCAGGTCCCACGTCCTGCGATCGGCACGGATGCCTTCCAGGAGACGGATATTTTTGGCATCACCCTCCCGATCGTGAAGCACTCCTGGGTCGTGCGTGATCCGGCTGACCTCGGCTCGATTGTGGCCCAAGCCTTTGTGATTGCCGCCAGTGGTCGACCCGGTCCGGTCTTGATCGACATCCCGAAGGATGTGGGTCAGGAAATGTTCGAGTACACACCGGTCGCTCCTGGCTCCGTCGTCCCCCGTGGATTCCGCCAGCCGCAGCCTCCCGAAGACCGTTCCGTTGCGGCGGCTCTTGAGTTGATCGAAAAGGCTGAACGCCCTCTCCTCTACGTCGGTGGTGGCGCTGTCTCCTCCGCTGCCCACGACAATCTTCAATTGCTGGCCGAGCGTTATCAACTCCCGGTCACCACCACGTTGATGGGCAAGGGAGCCTTTGACGAGAACCATCCACTTTCGGTGGGCATGCTCGGCATGCATGGCACCGCGTTTGCGAATTTCGCAGTCACAGACTGCGACCTATTGATCGCCGTTGGGGCTCGATTCGATGACCGTGTCACCGGCAAGCTCGACACCTTTGCCCCCAAGGCCCAGGTGGTGCATTTTGAAATCGACCCTGCGGAAATCGGCAAGACACGGCGTGCTGATGTTGCTGTGCTTGGTGATCTCGGCCTCAGCCTCACTCGACTCGTTGCCCTGAGCCTTCAGCGCTCCGTCGAACCCCGTACTTCGTCCTGGTTGCAGACGATTGCTGAGTGGAAGCAGCGCTACCCACTCACGATTCCCCCTGCGGAAGGGCCGATCTATCCCCAGGAAGTCCTGCTGGCCGTTCGAGACCTGGCACCCGAGGCCATCGTCACCACCGACGTTGGGCAGCATCAGATGTGGGCTGCCCAATATCTGCGGAACGGTCCAAGGGGCTGGATCAGCAGTGCGGGGCTCGGAACCATGGGGTTCGGCATGCCTGCTGCCATGGGAGCTCAGGTGGCATTCCCCGATCGGCAGGTGGTCTGCATTGCAGGCGATGCCAGCATCCTGATGAACATCCAGGAACTGGGGACTCTGGCGGCCTACCGCCTTCCGGTGAAGGTGGTGATTGTCAACAACCAATGGCAGGGCATGGTCCGCCAGTGGCAGGAAAGCTTTTACGACGAGCGTTATTCCGCCTCCGACATGTTGAACGGAATGCCTGATTTCATCGCTCTGGCTCGTTCCTTCGGGGTGGATGGGGTCAAGATCACGGAGCGTGATTCCCTTCAGGGTGATCTGGCAGCGGCTCTTCAAGCTCCAGGGCCCATGCTGATCGACGTGCATGTGCGCCGGGGTGAGAACTGTTACCCAATGGTTCCCCCTGGCAAGAGCAATGCTGAGATGGTGGGCCTTCCGGCTCCAGCCCCCCAGTGATCCGTGCACTTCTGATCGGTTTATCTCTGCTGCTACTGGCAGCGCCTGTCAGCGCTGCAGAAGTGCTTCAGGTCCGCTCCAGCTCCCTGCTCCAGGTGGGGGACCGCAATCGCACCTACACCATTGAACTGGCCTGCGCGGCTGTGGATCCGGTTGATGAAGCCGAAGCGGTGAGGTGGCTGAGGGATCAATTGCCTCGGCGCCGTCGGGTCAATTTGCGTCCGGTCGGTTCCCGGGATGGACAGCTGCTGGCCAGGGTGACCCCCCTGGGTGAACCGACTGACCTCAGTGCTGGTTTGGTGGCAGCATCCCTAGCCACCGACAGTTGTCAGTCGGAGTTGTCTTGATGGCTGACAATCGCGTCGCCAAGGGGATTGTGTTGGTCCCATGCCTTCTCCTGGGTGGGGCTTTTCTGGCCACAGCGATCTGGGGGCAAGGGGCCGCCGCTGATAATCGTGGTCTTGCCGCCTCGATTGGAGTGGCCCTTTTGTTGGCCGGGCTGGGAGCCCAGTGGCTCAGCAATGAATCGGCTCAGACGGATCCAGACAGGAGCGAGAAAACTCCTTAGCGGGAGGGATCAGGGTTGTTGCCTTCGCTCAGATGCTCCTGATCACCCCTCACCGCTGCTGACTTGGGCCAGTGACTCGAGCTCCGAGTGGTTCGTCTGATCGAATGGTGGCTGGGCTGAACCGCACTGATGCTGCGACTGAGTGAACTGCGGCTGCCGCTGGATCACACCGATGACGACTTGAACCAGGCTCTGCTGCGTCAGTTGCGAATCCCGCCTGAACATCTGCTGGAGCAGCACCTTGTGAAGCGCAGTGTGGATGCACGTCGGCGTGATCGCATTCAGCTGATTTACAGCATGGATGTGCGTGTGAAGGGAGAGGCTGCCCTTCGCCGGAAGCATGCTCGCAATCCCAAGGTCTGCCCCGCTCCTGACACGCGTTATCGATCCGTGGGTCATGCCCCGGCAGGGTTTCCACCGCGTCCTGAATTACAACCCGTGGTGGTCGGAGCTGGCCCCTGTGGCTATTTCGCGGCTCTTTTGCTTGCGCAGATGGGCTTTCGCCCCCTACTGCTGGAGCGTGGCCAGTCGGTTAAGGAACGCACCCGTCAGACCTTCGCCTTCTGGCGAGGGCAGCTGGACCTCGATCCTGAATCCAATGCTCAGTTCGGAGAAGGAGGAGCTGGCACGTTCTCCGATGGCAAGCTTTACAGCCAGGTGAGTGATCCTGAGCACTACGGCCGCAAGGTGCTGGAAGAGTTCGTGGCATGCGGAGCCAATGCCGAGATTCTGACCCGCCACCATCCCCACATCGGCACGTTCAAACTTGCAACGGTTGTCCGCGGCCTTCGGGCCCGGATCGAGGAACTCGGTGGAGAGGTGCGCTTTGGCAGCCGAGTGGTGCGTCTGCAACTGGCACCTTCTTCGGCAGCCGCTAAACCCTGGCAACTGGTCGGACTGGAGCTGGCGGACGGCACCGTTCTGCCGACGCGGCATGTGGTGCTGGCCCCTGGTCATTCCGCTCGCGACTGCTTCACCATGCTGGAGCAGGTGGGCGTTGCGCTTGAGGCCAAACCTTTTTCAGTGGGGCTGCGGATCGAACATCCTCAACGGCTGATCGACCATGCCCGCTGGGGGAAACAGGCTGGGCATCCCCGACTGGGAGCCGCTGAATACAAACTTGTTCACCATGCCGGAAATGGCCGCTGCGTCTACAGCTTCTGTATGTGTCCTGGTGGCTTTGTGGTCGGTGCGACGTCGGAGGAGGGCCGTGTTGTGACCAACGGCATGAGCCAACACTCCCGCAATGAGCGCAACGCCAACAGCGGTCTGGTCGTGAATCTCGAGCCCGAGGATCTGGCCCCCTATGCCCGTCATCCAGGGGATCCCCTCGCCGGTGTCGCTCTGCAGAGGGATCTTGAGGCCAGAGCCTTCCAGCTGGGTGGAGGCACCTATGCCGCCCCAGCGCAACGGTTAGAGGATTTTGTGGCGGGGCGGCCGTCCCAGGAACTCGGTGCGATCGCGGCTTCCTATCAGCCTGGGACCACCCCCGCGGATCTTGAGACGGCTTTGCCAGAACCGATCATCGCCGCAATACGGGAGGCAATACCAGCGTTTGCGCTTCGACTCAAGGGTTATGACCATCCCGACGCGGTCCTGACCGGCGTGGAAACCCGCACATCCTCACCGGTGCGTATTCCGCGTGACGATCGAATGGAATCGCTGAATACGGCGGGATTGATTCCTGCAGGGGAAGGGGCCGGCTATGCCGGAGGCATTTTTTCGGCAGGAATCGACGGTATTCGTGCGGCGGAGGAGATGGCGCGTCAGCTTCTGAAGCTCTCTCCGGAATCCTCGGCCTGACTCACGATGCCGCTCCACTGCACAGCCTTGACCTGGTCCCGGCGCCAGGAGTGGAACAGTTCAGGTTCACTCGCTGTGCAGAGCGGGCAGCTGCTGATCTTTTCCGGGTTCAAACCTGCATGCTCGAGTTGAAGAACGGTGGCCATGCGCAGATCGAATCGGTAGCGACCGGGCTCGGGATCGACCTGAACAGCTCCAGCCTCGACAAGAGCATTGCGCCCATTGGATACCGAGCCGATGCTGGCTGCAATGGCCGTGACAACGTCATCGCCAACTTGATAGCGAGCCCCACTGACTGCTGGACCAAGGGCCACAACAAGATCATCTCTGCTGGCTCCCCGTGCTTCCAGGTGGTCCACCGCCGTGGGAAGGATGCAAGCTGCGACACCTCTCCATCCGGCGTGGCAGGCCGCGGTGTGACCGGTCGTGGGATCGGCGATCAGCACCGGAGTGCAATCTGCGCCGCACACCCACAGGCTTTGGCCACCTCGGTCGCTGACAAGGCCGTCTGCTTCAGGCCAGGGGGCGCTGCAGGCCTGGTTCGCTTCCAGAACGATGCCGCTGTGAATCTGCTGCGGCCGATGAACACTGGTGCTGACGCTGATATACCCCGACAGTTCCTCAGGATCCCGTCCGCGCCAGAGGCGGGTGAAGAAACCATGCTCGAAGCCATGTTGGGCGAGTGCATCTGCCTGGAGGTAATAGCCGCCGTAGCAGCCGATCCAGGTCCAACCGTCCAGCACGTTGAACCTACCGTCCGGTCGATCGAAAGGGCCTGGCCCCGTCTCTGCTCGAGCCGCTCCACTCACAGTGTGGCGATGTCACGCATCATCCAGAATCCGGCGAAGGCCTGTTCCTCCGGGCTGGCCTGAATGGCAATGAATTGCAGCCCTTTGCCGATCTCCTTGGATTCGGCCAGAGCGTTTGAAATCGCTTCCGCCGCCTTTGCATCAAGGTCGCTCACCAGCCATCGGTCGTCCTGACCGGCTTCCAGCACCAGCTGACGCCCCTCCACCAGAAGACGAACGGGTTCAAGTCCCCCAAGCCATCCGGCCATGGCCAGGGCCCGGCTCTTGCTGAACAGCCGTAATCCCGGTACCGGCTGGTTGTCTTCAACCGCATCGGGTAGCGGCAACAGACCACTGAACCCCATCGGCCATTCACTGGCTTCTCTCAGCAGTTGCGCTGGCAGGGCAGCCCAGGACCAGGCATCGCCCTGAACTTCTTCCGGCAGCGGAACCGCTGGAGTGGTCACCGATGCAGGAGGTGGTGCCAGAGGTCCGGCCATGAAGCCCTCCTCCTGGGGGTACACCTCTTGCTCCCGCTGCTGCAACCAGTCCAGCAGTGCATAGGTACGGCGACTGGAGATCATTTCAAGATCAAGCTCTGCGGCAGCCCTCTGGACCATCGTTCGCATCGAGCTTCGCCAGCAGCGCAGTCGCCGTGGCGCCACCAAACCAGATTCGAGGGCTGCTTCGCGCGCTTCCTTGAGGGCAGAAGACAACCAGAGGGAGTTGACATCGCTGGAGGGACAGCGTTTGGCGAAGCGAAACGGTTCCTCGGGGGCCTCGGCATTCGGGGTGGCTGTGATCAGCAGTTCCCAGCGTTTGCGGCCATCGGATTCAAGAATCGGTCTTGAGTAGAAGTCGAGCTCCCAGTCGGTTCCAAGAGAAGCTTCCGAGTTGGCTGCGGCGGTTGTCATCCGGCGTCCTGTTCCTGCTGCTTGAGGACGCTCTGGGCCCGCTTGGCCCGGTCTGCTGCTTCAGACATCACCTTGGATTTTTCCGCCAGCAGTTCGCCGGGAGGTCCTTCCAGGAGTGCGGTGTTCAGACCGATGCGGCCGCGGCCAGGATCCAGTTCAGTGATCAGAGCCTGAACACGCTCTCCTTCGTCGAACACTTCCCGAATGGAACGAAGGCTGCCATTGGTGATGGCCGATTGATGCAGAAGTCCGCTGATCCCGCCTAGATCAATGAACAGGCCATAGGGCTTGACGGCTGCCACCTGGCCTTCAACCAACTGACCAACCTCCAGATCCTGGAAGCGGGCCGCAACGGCAGCCCGCTTCTCAGACAGAACCAACTTCCGGGTTTCGGAATTGACCTCGAGAAATGCGACGCCGACGGTCTTACCCACCAGCTCCTGGTGATTTTCGCCCTGTTGAAGCTGGGATCGGGGGATGAAGCCTCGGAGGCCCTCCAGATCACAAGTCACCCCACCACGGTTGAAACCGCTGATGATCACCTGAACAACTTTGCCGTCTTTTTCGAGCTGTTTCACCTTGTCCCAGCTTTTGCGCAGCTCAAGGGCACGACAGCTGATGGTGACCATGCCATCGGCGTTCTGCTCCCGCGTCACCAGCACGTCCACCTTCTGCCCTTTGGGGAAGCGCTCCCGCAGGTTGGTGACGACACCAAGGCCGGCTTCGCTCTTGGGCATGAAGCCAGGAGCTTTGCCACCGATATCGACGTAAATACCATCGCTTTCGAGTGCAATCACAGTCCCCTGGATCACCTCACCCGTGGTCCCCACAGGAGCGTTGGCATCCAGCGCGGCAAGGAAAGCCTCCTCGTCGAAATCGAAATCGTCGACGCTGCGGCTCTGGGTGGGCTCATTCCGTCGAGGTTTGTCATCGGGTGATCCCAGAAGATCGGCCATGGTCATGCCTTCCATGGCACCCATGTCGAACCGATCGTCATCACTGGCCGCGGCCTCGCCCGGACGGGATTTCGGTGGCCCTGTCAAACCCGCCCGTTCCTCTAATAACCGGGCTTTTTCGGCGGCAGCTTCAGCGGCCGCTCGCGCTTCAGCAGCTTCTCGTTCGAGAGTTTCCTGCTCCTCCCGGCGATTGATTTTCATCACCTGCAGCGGCTGTTGTGATGCCGGTCGCGCGGGTTTGGGGCGATTGGGCTGCGGACTGCCTGCTGCGGCCATGGACCAGGGGTCATCGATCGGTCATTCTGACAGCCAGAGACGGGTTTCGATCAGCTCTAAGCATGCCGTTGGATTCCACTCGCCGTTGTTTCAATGAGCTGAGCTGGCCGCAGGTGGAGCAGGCCGTTGCGATCGATCGAGCCACGCTTGTCTGGCCCTTCGGCGCCTGTGAACAGCACGGTCCGCATCTGCCGCTCGCCACCGATGCGATGTTTGCCGATCGATTGCTGGATGCAGTCCTGGAAAAGCTGCCCCCTGAGTCTCCTATCTGGCGACTGCCAGTTCAGGCCATCGGCTTCTCCCCTGAGCATGTTGGTTTCTCAGGCACCCTCAGCTTTTCGTCCAGATTGTTGATTTCCATGGTGGTGGAGCTGGGTGAGCAGCTTGCTGCCATGGGCTGGAAGCGATTGGTCTTGTTCAACGCCCATGGCGGACAGATCGCTCTTCTGCAGGTGGCTGCTCGTGAGTTGCGCAAGCGTTGTCCATCTCTGTCGGTGCTTCCCTGTTTCCTTTGGAGTGGGGTGGAGGGTTTGACGTCGCTGATCGCCGAGCCTGAACTCTCCGATGGATTGCATGCGGGTCTGGCGGAAACGTCACTGATGCTGCGTCTGGCCCCTTCACTGGTGAGTGAATCTCGGCCGGCCGATGGCCTGAAGACGTCCTTCCCATCGCATCAAGCCCCGCCAGGCTGGAGTCTTGAAGGTGCTGCACCATGCGCCTGGCTTACGTCCGATGTTTCGTCTAGTGGTGTCATCGGTAACAGTTCTGGTGCGTCAGAAGAACTCGGCGCTGCCCTTGAGACGCTGCTGATTCGGCACTGGATCCAGATGCTGCAGAGCCTTGTGGACAGCGATTGGCCACCGCGTTCAGGGGCAGCCTTGGGGTCGGCCGGGTCCTGAACTGAGAACCCCATCGTTCACGAGTGAAGCAAGGCTGGTTATTCTCTGTCCCACTGAAAGTGGTGGACCACGTCCTATGACGACCCTCAATGCACCTGAGGCAACGGCGGTGGAGGGCATGGACGCGCTGCCGGATTTCACCACCGATGCCTACAAAGACGCATACAGCCGAATCAACGCGATCGTGATCGAGGGCGAGATCGAAGCCCATGACAACTACATCTCTCTGGGAACACTGATTCCTGAGCACAAGGATGAGCTGGCCAAGCTCGCTCGCATGGAGATGAAACACGCGAAGGGATTTACGTCGTGTGGACGCAACCTGGGCGTCCAGGCGGATATGCCCTTCGCCAAAGATTTCTTCGGCCCTCTCCACGGCAATTTCCAGACGGCGTTGGAAGAAGGCAAAGTTGTCACTTGTCTGCTGATCCAGGCTCTTCTCATCGAAGCCTTCGCGATCTCCGCTTATCACATCTACATCCCTGTTTCAGACCCATTTGCCCGCAAGATCACTGAGGGTGTGGTGAAGGATGAGTACCTCCACCTGAACTACGGGCAGGAGTGGCTCAAGGCCAATTTCGAAGCCAGCAAGGAAGAACTCTTCCAGGCCAACAAGGCCAATCTGCCCCTGATTCGCTCGATGCTGGAACAAGTCGCTTCTGATGCGGCTGTTCTCCACATGGAAAAAGAAGACCTGATCGAAGATTTCCTCATCGCCTATCAGGAAGCACTCGACGAAATTGGTTTCACGTCGCGCGAAAAGGCTCGGATGGCAGCTGCAGCTCTAGCGGGCTGAGAAAAATCTGAGGCGTTTGATCCGGTTTGATCACAGTCACCCCCTGTCCAGAAGCTCCCGCGTGGGAGCATGGACAGTCGGGGTTGTCCCCATGGTGATTTACAAGCGCTAAATGTTTGGTCTGATCGGGCACTCAAAGAGTTTCGATGCTGCCCGTCGCAATGCGTTGGAACTGGGCTTTGACCACATCGCAGACGGTGATCTCGATGTCTGGTGCAGCGCGCCACCTCAGCTTGTGGAGCATGTCGAGATCACCAGCCCTGCGGGACCAACAATCAAGGGCGCCTATATCGACTCCTGCTTTGTGCCGGAGATGTTGGGACGGTTCAAAACGGCCCGGCGCAAGGTGCTCAATGCAATGGAACTCGCGCAGAAGAAGGGCATCAACCTCACTGCCCTCGGGGGGTTCACGTCGATCATTTTCGAGAATTTCAACCTTCTTCAGCACCAAACGATCCGCAGCACGACGTTGGAATGGGAGCGGTTCACGACTGGAAACACCCATACCGCCTGGGTGATAGCGCGTCAGGTTGAGAACAACGCCCCTGCACTTGGCATTGATCTCAAAACGGCCAAGGTTGCAGTGGTTGGTGCCACCGGAGACATCGGCAGTGCCGTCTGCCGCTGGCTTTCGATGCGCACGGGTGTCGGTGAACTGCTCCTGGTCGCCCGTCGTCAGCAACCGCTGCTGGACTTGCAGACCGAGCTCGGTGGTGGGCGCATCCTGTCCCTTGAGGAGGCTTTGCCTGAAGCCGATGTGGTGGTTTGGGTGGCAAGCATGCCCAAAACACTTGAGATCGAGCCCTCAAGCCTTCGCCAGCCCTGTCTGATGATTGATGGGGGGTATCCCAAAAACCTGGACACCAAGGTGGCCGGAAATGGCATTCACGTTCTGAAGGGAGGCATCGTTGAGTTCTGCCGCGACATCGGCTGGACGATGATGCAGCTCGCCGAGATGGAGAAGCCCCAGCGTCAGATGTTTGCCTGCTTCGCGGAAGCGATGCTTCTGGAATTCGAACGCTGCCACACGAACTTCAGCTGGGGTCGCAACAACATCACCCTGGAGAAGATGGATTTCATCGGTGCAGCTTCGGTTCGCCATGGTTTTTCCACGTTGAACATCAGCCCCTCCCTGCAGATCTCCGTCGCCTGAATTCCACGTCATGCCCCGTCGCCCTCTGCTCGAATTCGAGAAGCCACTGGTTGAGCTAGAGCAGCAGATCGAGCAGATCCGCCAGCTTGCCAGGGATTCCGAGGTTGATGTCACCCAGCAGCTGCATCAGTTGGAATCACTGGCGGCAAGACGTCGCCATGAGATTTTTCAGAATCTGACGCCTGCCCAGAAGATCCAGGTTGCTCGGCACCCCCATCGGCCCAGCACGTTGGATTTCATCCAGATGTTCTGTGAGGACTGGATTGAGCTCCATGGCGATCGCCGCGGTAACGATGATCAGGCCCTGATCGGAGGCGTTGGACGCCTTGGTGACCAGCCAGTGATGCTCATCGGGCATCAGAAGGGGCGTGACACAAAGGAAAATGTGGCCCGCAATTTCGGGATGGCAACTCCGGGGGGGTACAGAAAGGCGATGAGGCTGATGGACCATGCCGATCGTTTTCGTCTTCCAATCCTGAGTTTCATCGATACGCCCGGAGCCTATGCAGGGCTGCAGGCAGAGGAGCAGGGTCAGGGTGAAGCGATTGCTGTGAATCTGCGCGAGATGTTCCGGCTGAGAGTGCCGGTGATTGCCACTGTGATCGGTGAGGGCGGTTCAGGTGGGGCCCTCGGGATCGGGGTGGCGGATCGCCTGTTGATGTTCGAGCACAGCGTTTACACCGTTGCAAGCCCTGAAGCCTGCGCTTCGATTCTCTGGCGCGATGCGGCCAAGGCTCCGGATGCTGCCGCTGCACTGCGGATCACTGGACCTGATCTGATCGAGCTCGGTGTGGTGGATGAAGTGTTGCCGGAGCCGGCGGGTGGTAACAACTGGGCTCCCCTGGAGGCTGGGCAAACGCTCAAGGCGGCATTGGAAAAACATCTGTCGCAGCTGCTCGAATGTTCAGAACAGGATCTGCGTGACGCTCGATACCAAAAGTTCCGAACAATGGGCCGCTACCTAGAAGATTCTTCACAGGTTCCAGGGCGTGTCGCTTAAACTGTTGTAGTTTGCAAATAAGGCTTGCCAACGGCTCTGATTACAGGCGCGAGTCGAGGTATCGGACGACGAACCGCTGAGCTGCTTTCAGCCAGGGGTTGGAACCTGATGTTGATGGCCCGCAGCGGGGATGAGTTGGAGGATCTTGCTCAATCCTGCAGGGGTCGTGGTGTTGAGGTTGCTTGTCAGCGACTTGATCTGACCAATCCCGACTCGATCGCTCCCGGAGTTGCAGCTTTACTGCAGCAGGGGGAGCCTCCATCGGTGTTGATCAACAACGCCGGCGCCGCTTACACCGGTGATCTTCTGGGCATGCCCTTGAGCCGTTGGCAATGGTTGCTGCAGCTCAACCTGACAAGTGTTTTTCAGGTGTGCGCTGCAGTGGTTCCAGTCATGCGAAATGGGGGTGGGTTGGTGATTAACATCAGCAGCCACGCCGCTCGCAACGCCTTCCCGCAATGGGGGGCCTACTGCGTCACCAAAGCAGCTCTGGCCAGCTTCACCCGTTGTCTTGCAGAAGAAGAGCGTGGAAACGGAATCCGCGCTTGCACCCTCACCCTGGGTGCTGTCAATACTCCGCTTTGGGACGCGGAATCCGTACAAAGCGATTTCGATCGTCATGCCATGCTTTCTGTCGATCAGGCGGCTGATGCACTGGTGAACCTGGTGGAACAACCCTCCAATCAGGTCATTGAAGATTTAACCCTTATGCCGTCCACCGGCGCCTTTTAAACGAACAGTTATGACCACCACCGTCCCTTTCGTTTCCACGGGTGCTGCCTTCGGCGGCAAAAAACTGAGTCCCAAGGTCTCGGCCAGGATCAGAGAACGTCTGATTGCGTCTGGACATTCGTTTCTGGCGAACGACAACATCGCCGACTTCATCGAACCCGGGGAGCTGCCTGAGCTTCAGGACGAGGTGGCAGACAAATTTCGCGAGCTGCTGCGCAGCCTCGTGATCGATATCGATAACGACCACAACACCCATGAGACGGCTGAGCGCGTCGCAAAGATGTACCTCCAGGAGGTATTTAAAGGGCGCTACCACCAGCAGCCCAAGGTGGCCAGTTTCCCCAATGTGAAGAAGCTGGATGAGATCTACACCGTTGGACCGATCACGGTGCGTTCCGCTTGCTCACATCACTTTGTGCCGATCATGGGTAACTGCTGGATCGGGATCAAACCTGGTTCACGTGTCATCGGATTGTCCAAATTCACCCGCGTTGCCGACTGGGTGTTCTCGCGACCCCACATCCAGGAGGAAGCGGTGATGATCCTTGCCGATGAAATTGAAAAGCTCTGCGATCCTCAGGGTCTTGGGATCATCGTGAAGGCTCAGCATTACTGCATGAAGTGGCGGGGCGTGAAGGAGCCCCAGACCAGCATGATCAACTCCGTTGTTCGCGGTGATTTCCGCCACGATCCCAGCCTGAAGCAGGAGTTCTTTGAGCTCATCCGTCAGCAGGAATCTCTGCTAAGCACCTGATTGCTTCCATCAGCGCTGCCACCTTGTTCAGATCCTTCCATCCTGGTCGGATTTCCAATCGGCTTGAAGCATCCAGACCGTCAGGTTTGACTTGCGCCATTAATTCAGGAATCCATTCCGCGCTCACTCCCCCCGCCATCCACCAAGGCAGGGGGAGATCTGCGTCAGCAAGCCAGTCCAGGGGAAGACGATGCCCGGTGCCACCAAGCTGATCGGGATTCCAGGCATCCAGCAGTAACGCGTGAACCGCATCGATGTAGGGCTCAACGCTGTGGAGCTGATGGGCACTTCTAAGCCGCAGAGCTTTCCAAAACCTGGTTTCGGGATGTCTTTGACGCAGGTTGAGGCAGGTTTCGGGGGATTCATCGCCATGGAGCTGAACCACCGTCGGAGCTCCAACACCAGACAGCCCATTGTTGATGGTCTCCTCGGTCGCGTTCGCGACTACCCAGACACGCTGTAATTGCGGTGCCTGTTCTTCCAAGCACTCAAATAGTGCCCTGCGAGGCGCATCAGCAAGGTATCTCGGTGTGTCAGGGACACCGATCACGCCGATCGCATCAGCACCGAGTTTCGCAATGGCCAGGGCCTGGCCAAGATCGGTGAGTCCACAAATCTTCAGGGCTGGCATGGTTCGGTGATCGGCCAATGGCTGCCTGAATCAGTCTTCCTAGGATCCTCTAAAACACGCCCCTGCGGCGAGGACGTGACTGCGGCTATGGGAGATGGCTGGACGGTTCTGACCTTTCGGGGAGTTCCGCTACGGATCCAGCCAAGCTGGCTGTTTTCATTGGCGATTTTCACGGTCCTCTTTCAGAGCAGGTACTCCGTGGACATGTCGCCGGAGGTCTCGGATCCAATCAGCTGGGCCCTGGCCCTGGCGACAGCCCTGCTCCTCTTCGCTTCGGTGCTTCTGCATGAACTCGGCCATGCCTTGATGGCAGTTCGCGAGGGAGTGAAGGTACTCAGCATCACCTTGTTTCACCTCGGTGGTATCGCACGGGTGGAGAAGGACTGCGACACGGCGATGGGAAGCCTTCGAATTGCGGCGGCCGGACCGCTGGTGAGTCTCCTGCTGGCGCTTGCACTGCTCATGGCCGCTGGCCCTTCCACTCAGATCAGTCCTGTCCTGCCGATGCTCTGCACGCAGATCGGCCTGCTCAATCTGATGCTGGGCCTGTTCAACCTGCTTCCAGGCTTGCCGCTGGATGGAGGCTTGATCCTGAAAGCTCTCGTATGGAAGTTCAGTGGTTCCCAGCAACGTGGCGTTCAGGTGGCTTCGGCGTCAGGCCGCGCTCTCGCCACGTTGATGATTCTTCTCGGTGGAGTGTTGTTGTTTCAGGGTGGCGGATTCAACGGTCTGATGCTGATGCTGATCGGCTGGTTCGGGCTTGGAGCCAACCGCAGTCAGACCCAGATGCTCATGTTGCAGAAGGTGCTCAAAGAC
>QCUM01000022.1 GCA_003210735.1 Synechococcus sp. AG-679-D13 | reverse complement strand
TCTTGCAGGGGCTCTTCCTTGCTCCCCAGATGGTCGCGGAGGCTTTGATCGGAGCAGACCTGGTGGCTGGTGTGTTTCAGGAACTGGGTTTTCAGGTGAATCCTGCACCCGGCGCCGGGAGGAGTGATCTGATCCAGGCGGTGCGCCTTGGCAGCCCCGATGCGTTAAAGCTGGTGTGCAGGGCATTTCAGGCGTGCTCTCCGGTGGGGGCTTATCTCGATCCAGTGCCCGCGGCGATGCCTGGTTATGCCAGTGATCTGGTGATGGCAGGGGGAACGTTCATCGATGGCTCCACCAGTGAATTGTCCGCCGATGCTCCTCTTAGGGAGCCGTTCAATCTTTATGTACAAGGCGGCACGCATCGGGCCCATGTGCAGTTAGCCCTCACCCAGGCCCTGGCCGATCTGGCTGCGGCGGGGTTGGTCGATCTCCCCCAAGATGGAGAGATCTGATCAATCGGCCCATCGATGGCGTTCGAGTTTCCCGCCTCCTTCCGCTTCGCTGACAGTCACGAGTACGCCAATGCCGACGGTGAGTTGGTGCGGGTGGGAATCAGTGCCTTCGCTGTTGATCAACTGGGGGACATCGTTTTCGTCGATCTGCCGGAGGTGGGCGACAGTCTCGAAAAAGGAACCAGCTTTGGATCGGTTGAGTCGGTCAAAGCGGTCGAAGACATGTATGCACCGGTGGCCGGTGAGGTGGTTCAGCGCAACGAGGCGGTGCTGGCCAGCCCTGAAGAGCTCCAGAACGATCCCCATGGCGAGGGCTGGTTGCTGATGTTGCGCCCCAGCGATCCATCGCAACTCCAAACCCTGATGGACGCTGAGACTTACGCCGCCAAGGTCAACGCCGGCTGAACCCCGTCTTTACGATCACCTGGCTGTACGTCCGATCCAGGTGACCTCTCCTTTCCTGCAGCGTCATGTCGGCCCAAGTTCGGCCGAGCAGGATCGGATGTTGGCAGCCCTCGGTTATTCCGACATGGATGCCTTCCTGGCAGATGTGGTGCCGGAGGACATTCTTGATCCAGCAGCTCTTCAGGACGTCTTGCCCGCGGGTTGCGGCGAGGCGGCTGCCCTGAATGAACTGAGCGCGATTGCCTCCAACAATGAGAGCCGCCGCTCACTGATTGGGCTTGGCTACTTCGGCACGGCCACCCCTGCTCTGATCCAGCGACATGTCTTCGAAAATCCAGCCTGGTACACCGCTTACACCCCATATCAGGCGGAAATCGCTCAGGGTCGTTTGGAGGCGCTGCTCAATTTCCAAACCCTGATCAGCGAGCTCACTGGTCTGCCGATCGCCAATGCCTCCCTTCTGGATGAGGCCACTGCCGCTGCTGAGGCGATGAGCCTCAGCTTCGGGGTTTGTCGCCGCAGCGATGCCAACCGCTTTCTGGTGGATGAAGCGGTGCTTCCCCAAACCCTGGCTGTGCTTCAGACCCGTGCTGAGCCCCTGGGAATTTCCCTGGAGCTGGTGAATCCACGCGAGGTCTCGATTGAGGCGAGCGCCTTTGGGTTGTTGTTGCAGCTGCCCGGATCGGGGGGACAACTCTGGGATCCCACCGATGTGATTACTCAAGCCCATGCTGCCGGGGTTCTGGCCACTGTGGCGATCGACCCGCTGGCTCAGACCCTGATCGCACCAGTGGCGGACTTTGGCGCCGATATCGCCGTCGGCAGCGCCCAGCGTTTTGGGGTGCCGATGGGCTTTGGCGGGCCCCATGCTGCATTTTTTGCGACGCGTGAGGATTACAAGCGGCAGATACCAGGCCGTCTTGTTGGTCAGTCCAAGGATGTGGAGGGCCAGCCGGCCCTGCGGTTGGCGCTGCAGACCAGAGAGCAGCACATCCGCCGTGACAAGGCCACCAGCAACATCTGTACAGCCCAGGTGCTCCTGGCGGTGATGGCCTCGTTTTATGCCGTGCACCACGGGCCGACCGGTCTGGAGGACATTGCTCGGCGAATCTTCGGGCTGCGGAAGCAGCTCGAGGCGGCCCTGACGGAACTGGGCTTCTCCGTACCCCCTGGTGATCGCTTTGACACGGTGACGATCACGTCCCCATTAGCCGCCGCAGTGCATCGTGCGGCGGCGGCGGCCGGCTTCAACCTGCGGGTTGTGCCGGATGGCGTGGATCCCGAGGAGGCCACCGGTTTCGGCATCAGCCTGGATGAGTGCAGCGACGCCGTTGAGGTTCAGCGGTTGGTGGCTGCTGTTGCGCAGGCGGCCGGCCAACCTGCGCCAGGGTTCGTGCCTGCGCCTGATGTGGCCTTTGATGCCGTTTCTGGCCGCACCGCCCCCTGGCTCACCCAGGAGGTGTTTCATCGCTACCGCAGCGAGACGGAGCTGCTTCGTTATATCCAGCGGTTGGTGAGTCGAGACATCTCCCTGGTGCATGGAATGATTCCGCTTGGAAGCTGCACCATGAAGCTCAATGCAGCTTCTGAGCTGCTGCCGGTGAGCTGGCCTGCTTTTGCTGGCTTGCATCCCTTTGCTCCGGCCTCCCAGGCGGTCGGTTATCGCCGCCTGGCCGATGATCTGGAGACCTGGCTGGCTGCTCTAACCGGTTTTGCTGCGGTGTCGTTGCAGCCCAATGCAGGGTCGCAGGGGGAATATGCAGGTTTGTTGGTGATCCGTGCCTGGCACCTTTCCTGCGGCGAGGGGCATCGCGATATCTGTCTGATTCCCACCAGCGCCCACGGCACCAATCCAGCCAGTGCCGTGATGGCCGGTCTCACCGTGGTGGCGGTGGCCTGCGATGACGATGGCAACATCGACCAGAGCGATCTGGCAGCCAAAGCTGAGCAGTACGCCGATCGCCTCGCGGCCCTGATGGTCACGTACCCCTCCACCCATGGGGTGTTCGAAACAGGAATCCGCAGCATTTGCGATGTGGTTCATCGCCATGGAGGTCAGGTTTATCTCGATGGGGCCAACCTCAATGCTCAGGTGGGTCTATGCCGACCGGGTGCTTTCGGGGCGGATGTCTGTCACCTGAATCTGCACAAGACCTTCTGCATTCCCCATGGCGGTGGCGGACCGGGAGTTGGACCGATCGGCGTGGCAGCCCACCTCGCCCCGTTCCTGCCTGGGCATCCGCTGCAACCGTCCAACGGGTCGGCCATTGGACCGGTGTCGGCTGCGGCGTTGGGCAGCGCCAGCATTTTGCCGATCAGCTGGATGTATCTCCGGATGATGGGTGGCGATGCGCTGCGGCATGCCAGTGCTGTGGCCCTGCTGTCTGCCAATTACCTGGCCCATCGGCTTGATCCGCACTATTCGGTGCTGTTCCGGGGAGACCGTGGTCGGGTCGCCCATGAATGCATTCTCGATTTGCGGCCGCTCAAGCGAGATGCCGGAATCGATGTGGATGACATCGCCAAACGGCTCATGGATTACGGCTTCCACGCCCCCACCGTGAGCTGGCCGGTCGCCGGAACGGTGATGGTGGAGCCCACCGAAAGTGAAAGCCTGGCGGAGCTCGACCACTTCGTGAATGCGTTGATTTCGATCCGTGAGGAGGTCCGGGCGATTGAGTCCGGTGCCCTCGACGCCAGTAATAACCCTCTGAAACGGGCCCCACACACCATGGCTGCGGTTACCGCGGATGATTGGGATCGTCCCTACAGCCGTCGTCAGGCGGCGTTCCCGCTGGAGGGACAGCAGCAGAACAAGATGTGGCCCGCTGTGGCTCGCATCGATAACGCCTTCGGCGATCGCAATTTGGTGTGCACTTGCCCGTCAGTGGAGGACATGGCAATTTCGATGTCGATTGCTGCGGCTTGAAGTGAAGGGAGTTTTGCTGGTAATTACGGCTTACAACGTGTAAATTTTCACTGAAAACCAAAGTTTTGGTTTGTTTCGCTCAGTTATTGCTTTCAAAGCAATCAGACTGGTCGGCAACTGATTCGTCTGTCGGGGGACACCATGGATCGGAACAGCAACAATTCAGACGCTGAAAGTCAGCAGGGCCTCAGTCTTCCAGTCCTTTCAGACGGGCTTGATTCAGCTTTCAGCCGCGGTCACACCATCCCTGTTGAAGGCACCAACGTCGTTCGAGTGCCTTTTGGGGTGCGTCAAGCCCGTCGCACTCGGCCAGAACGTCCCGCTCACTGGGCAACATTGGTGATTCCGCTTCAGACCATCGGAGACCCAACCCCGCCCCCTGCGGCGGCCTGAGCTTGAACGAGGTGGCCGCTCAAGCGGCCCCTATTTCTGTTGGTTCCTGGGAAAGGCGCCAATCCAGCAGTGCCTTCACATCCGCCACAGAGCAGGTTGGAGTTCGAAACGGGAGCAGGTGCATCGGGCTGCGCTCTGGCCGAACCAGCCAGCCCTGGTTGATTTGAGGGAGCAACAAATAGCCGCGGTAGCGCACCACGGCCTGAGGACTCATTGGATAACCCATCGCTCTAGGGATCCATTGATAGTGACATTCTTATTTCAGGACGCGCCCTGTGATGTGCAAGTCATTCTTGGAATCTCTTTGGGATCGTTGTGATCATCTTCCGCCGTCGGCTTGCTTCCCCACCGATCGGTTGTTGTTCAATGCCAGCAGGAGCACATCGGCAGTTGTGTTCATGCCGACCAATGTGTGCGTGCCTGTCGTTGAATCGACGATGCCAACCCCATCACCGCGCTTCAGCGGATAAGTCGACCCGTTGTCGTTCCGCAGCTCCAGTTCTCCGTCGATCACCTGAATCCACAGAGAATGTTCTGTGGCTGCTGGAAGGGGAAGATCTGCCTGCGGATTAGGCCGTGCACGCCACATTCGGGTGGCACTTGCGGTCGCCATGGCATCACTCGGGGCATCCGGGTGGATCAGCGTTGTCCATCCGGTTCCTATGGCGATTGGTTTTTGCTCATAGTCGGGCGTGATACCGATTTGTTCGGGTTCGATCCAGATCTGCAGAAACCGGCAAGGTTGACTGCTCTTGTTGATTTCGCTGTGAACGATCCCGGTGCCTGCACTCATGCGCTGAACTTCGCCGGCCCGAAGCACTTCGCAGTGGCCGATTGAATCGGCATGGGTCAGTTCTCCTTCCACCATCACCGTGATGATCTCCATGTTGCGGTGTGGATGCATCCCAAATCCGCGCCCGGCAGCGATGGTGTCGTCGTTGATCACAAGCAGAGGGCCAAAGCCCATCCACGCTGGGTCGTAATGATGGCCGAAGGAAAAGCTGTGCCAGGAATCGAGCCAATCCAACTGTGTGTGAAAGCGTTCATCGGTTGGACGCAGCACAAGCGTCGCTGCGCTGGTGGGAGGTGTTGGGGGCATGGAGTGTCTTCTTGCGGCGATGTGTGTGGTTGGCTCAGAGTTCCAGCGGAGTCATCTGTAGAAGTAGCTGCAGCAGGTTGGTGATGCTGTCGTCCTTGGCGGGCTTGGAGTAATTGCTCAGGAGTTGACGGCCGACAACCTGCGCACCGAGGTGGGTGAGCTGGATTCGCAGGGATAAGAGCAGCTCCATGCCGCCTCCACCGGAGAACGTGGCGATGGCAATGGGATGACCATTGAACAGAGCCCGAAAGTCGTCTCCAGTGACTGACAACCACGCGATGGCGTTGGTGAGAGATGGAGGAATGGAGCCGTTGTATTCGGGAGCGCAGATCACCCAGCGTGGTGCCGCCATCAGTTGTTGTTGCAATGGAGCAACGGCTTCGGGTATGCCCCGTTCCTGGGCTCTAGGCGTGAACAGGGGCAAATCGATTGTGGTTAGATCCAGCACCTCTGCTGATTGACCCAGCTGCCTGGTTTGATTCGCAAATCGTCCGGCTAATTTCAGGTTCTCGCCATTGCTGGCGGCGATCACCAGTACATCGGGGTTAGCGGTGTCATTCATGGTCTCAATGTCGCTTCCTTGAGGGAATGAAGCTCGCTTTGCTGGCGCCGAAGGAGTCGGGATCGCCTTCGGCTGGCTTGTAGATACTCAAAAATAACCGCAGATTGTCTGACTAGCTTGCATGCATGGGCTTTGCCAGCGGTGTCTTCTCCTTAGCGTGAATGAGAGCTACACGTCTCCGGAAGAGGCTTTTGCTTCAGCTGAGCTGACCGACGTCCTGGGCAGTTTCTTCCAATCATTTTTGGAACTGCTCCGCTTTACAGGTCTGCTGAATCAATTTCACTTCAGTTCTTTGTTGCGCGATGTCAGGGACGTGCTTGGCGAAGTTCATTGGCCCGCATGATTTGATTGGTATCGCAAAAAATGCATGGGGTGAATCATTGCGGCTTTGAGTGGTATTCAGATATGTCTTATTGGACGTTGTTGTGAGGTTCAAGGCGATATAAACCTGGTGCACTGATTCTCTGCCGAATGCATTCTTTTTAGGAGTGAATTCATTTGTGAAGAGGGTTCTGCTTTTTGGATCAGGTGTTTGGGCAACAGGTCTTGGTCAATGGCGGTGATGCCTTGTCTGGAATTTTCCAGACCTCGGCAGGACTCTTCTTGCTCTTTCAAAAGATCATTCGGTCGGTTTGGCGCCTTTCCCCGGTCGAATGGCGTCTACATGGCTACAAAAACTATGGACGCTAGTCGCGACATGGTGGATCAGCTGCTTTTATTTTTGGTGCGCGATCCGTCCTTAACGCAGGGAGGAACAACCTTTGACGCAATGGCGTGGTCCTTTGTTGCGATGGTGTCAGCACTGATTGCGGCCGGTTTCGGAGCTGTTTATCAACCCTCCAGGAAAATCAGCGCTGTCTTTTTGGCATTCAGCTGCGGATTGTTGATCTCATTGCTTTGCTTTGACCTGATGCAAGTGGCCCTCGAGATGGGGGGCATTCTTGCGGCCGTAAGCGGTTTTTTTCTGGGTTTGATGGCGTATGTATTGATCAATCGCTGGCTTTCTAAACGGGGTTTGAAGCGTCGTTGTTCAGCAACGTGTGGTGGATTAGGTGGCGTCAAACCACTCAACGCTGAACAACTTGAGGAGAAGCGAACAGCAATGGCTTTGGTGTTCGGGGCTGCTCTGGATGGCATTCCCGAATCGATGAGCATCGGGATCTCGTTGCTGGAGAATCCGCTGGTGAGTACGTCCGTTGTTTTTGCTGTGGCGGTTGCCAATATTCCGGAGGGTCTGGCCAGTGGTGCTGGTCTGCGTCGATCAGGTCTGCATGTCAGCAGAATCCTTGTCATCTGGTCCTGCGTGGTGGCCGTATGCGTTGTCGCAGCAGGCCTGGCTCATTCGCTGATGGAATCAGCGCCCGATCAGATCAAAGCGATGACGACGGCCTTCGCCGGTGGCGGCGTCCTGGCCATGACACTTCAGACCGTGATCCCAGAGGCCTACGAAGAAACCCATGACGGCGTGAGCGTTTTGGGTGGGTTGGGATTCGTCCTGGCGTTCTGCATTGTTGTTCTGCTGCACTGACGTTCTGCTGCACTGACGTTTTGCTGAACTGACGGCCTCAGTAGTTGGCACCGCTGCGGCGATGGTGCACTGCGGTTGTTGAGTCGGCGTCGAAGACACCTCCGTGCGTCACCTCCGCATACAGCAGCCAGTGGTCTCCACACTCCATGCGTTGTTTCACGTTGCATTCCAACCAGGCCAGAGCTTCCGGCAGCAACGGTTGTTCGGAAGGGCTTTGCTCCAGCTCTAGGCCGGCGAATCGGTCGGCCCCGGGATCAAATGGTTGCAGAAACTGTTTCATGGGACCGCTTTCGCGCCCTTCCGCGAGGAGATTCATGGCGAAGCAATCACCTTTCTGCAGCAGGGATTCCACGGCCCGGTCCTTGGCGACGGCCACCGTCAGCCCAGGCGGTGTGAAGCTTGCCTGACTCACCCAACTCGCCACCATGGCGCCACTGAGGTCCCCTTTCCGGGTGGTGAGGATGCTGAGTGATCCCACGACGCGACCCAGGGCCTGGATGGCGGGATTGCTGCGGCTTTCACTCATACCTCCCGCATTCCGCCGTTTTGCCCTCTGCTCGGCCTTCAGAAGTTGTCGTGCAAAACGTGTGCCGGTCTCCTCCAGCTCCTTCACTTTGGTGCGATCGGGGCTGAATTTGATTCGGATCGGCTCGAATCCAAAACTGAAGCCCCCATCTCGCAGCTTCTTTTCGAGGAGGTCAACAGCTTCTCCGCTCCAGCCGTAGCTGCCGAAAACACCCACTGGTTTGCTGCGGTCGCCTTCTGCCAGCAGTGTTCCCAAGGCGGATACAACTGGTGTTGGGGCGTGGCCACCCAAGGTGGGTGAGCCGATCAAAACCCCGTCTGCGTTTTGGATTGCACTGATCAGTTCATTGGCGGGGGCGAACTCACAGTTGAGGCAATTCACTCGGATGTTTGTGCGCGTCACTCCACGACCGAGGGCATCGGCGATGGCAGCGGTGTTGCCATAGGCGCTGGCGAACAGCAGCAGCACCGTGAGATTGGATTGCTGCTGGCTTTCCCCCCAACGGCGGTAATCATTGAGCAGGCTCCGCCAGCTGGCATCGATTGCCGGGCCATGGGCAGGAGCAATGGTGCGGATATCGAGCTCTTCGAGCCGATCAACCAGCAGCTCCACCTTGCGCGCCATCGGCGCCATCAGGCTGTCGTAGAAGTGCCGCCGTTCCTCTTCTGTGCTGCTGCGGTTGGCTTCAGCCCAGGTTTCAGTGCAGAGATGGGCACTGAAGAATTTGCCGCTCATCAGCAGGCCAAGAGTCTCCTCGAAAGCGAGTAGGCCACCAGGCCAGCGGGGGGTGGGAGCTGGCAGCAGCAACAGGCTTCTGCCCTGAGACAGGGACAGGATTTCCTCCTGGCGAATCACCCTCAGGGGTGGTCGTGGAGGCAAGGGAGGTTGTTCGCTTTCCTCCCCTGGAGGAGCTGGTTTGCGCTGATTCCAGAGCTCATCGATCAGTTTTGCGCCGGCATTGGAGACCACCAGCTCAAGCCCTGCGTAGGTTTCTCCCAGATCTCGGAGCAGAGCAACCCGGTTGGGATTGATGTGGCCCACCACCACCAGCAAGGGCGCATTAGAAGGAGGAAGTGCTTCTGCGAAAGCTGGAAGAAACGCATCGCGGTAAGCAGCGCCAGGAGGGTGGACCAACACCGCTGGGGCATTGTCGCCAGCTTCAAAAAACACACTGTTGGCTGTGCTTCCACGTTCCAGGGCGTATTCGAGTTCAAACCTGTGCCGTTGCGGGCTGAGGCCCCGAAAGGCCATCACTCCTTCGTCGATCGGCAGACGAATAGTCCGCCGTGTGTCGGAGATCTCCACAACTGACGCCATCAATAGTGATTTCCGGTTTTGCGGTGATGAACAGCTGTGCGGCCATCCAGATCAGCCACATTGCCCTGCTCAACAAGGGCATAGATCAGCCAGTGGTCAGGCCCCTCCATCCGCTTTTCAACGCGACAGTCCAGGTAGGCAAGCGCATCGCTCAGCACCGGTCCGCCTTCAGCGGCATCGTCAAGCACGCTGATTCCTGCGAAGCGATCCGCACCCGGCGGGAAGCGCTTGAGGAAGTGCTGCATAAGGGGTTTGTAGTGGTCTTGACGCAACACATTCACAACGAAGCGGTCACCCACCTGCATCAGGGCTTCAATGGCGCGATCTTTGGCCACGGCCACACTCAGGCCGGGAGGCTTGAAGCTTGCCTGACTCACCCAGCTCGCCACCATCGCACCGCTCCGCTGCCCCTCACCCTGGCTGGCCGTCACGATGTAGAGCCCGCCTGTAAGGCGGCCGAGTGCCTTGTCGAGGTTGGCATCGATGTTGCGCAACGCTTCGATCGATTTTTTGCGGGTCAGAATCTGTCCGAGGTCGGTGCCGGATTCTTCGCAGCGCTGGTAGTCGCTTCCCTGAGGCAGTTGTTTGATTCGCAGAGGGGAGAAGGCCTGCTTGAGGCCCTGGGCACGCAGTTGATCGGCGACAGCATCGATCGGCTCATCATTTCCACCGAAGGCGTCGTACACCCCCACCATTTGCTTGGGGTTCAAGGCAGCCAGCAAGGTGCCAATCGAGGTCTGTAGCTCACCGTCGGGCTGTTCAGGCCAGGTGGGCACGACAACGGCCTTGGCTTCACCGATCAGGGCAGTGAGCTCCTGGGCATCGGTGGCACGGAGATCCACCAGCTGCACCTGGGCCTCGGCTTTGCCAATGCCGTGTGCGATGGCCTGGCTGATCCGATCCGAAAACCCGTACTGGCTGAGATAGCAAACCGCTGCATAGCTTTCACCCTTGCTGCGCTGGCCGCTCCATTCGCGGTAATCGCTCACCCAGTGGCTGAGGTGATGGCGCAAGAGCGGGCCGTGGCCGACAGCAATGGTGTTGATCTCCGGGAGACCATCCATCCGCTTCAACGCCTGCAACACACTGCGTGCGTTGGGGCCCATCAGACAGTCGTAGTAAAAGCGGAAATCAGGGGCGATGGCTCCTGGATCGCTGTCAAAGACGTCGTCCGAGCAGTAGTGCAGGCCGAAGGCGTCGCAGGTGTAGAGGATGCCGGTTCCGTGGTCAAAGGAAAAAATGGTATCCGGCCAGTGCAGATTCGGTGCGCTGAGAAATTCGAAGCGGTGATGGATGCCGCTCTCGGGGTTGGTGCCCAGGTCCAGCTCGTCTCCGGATTTCACGGCGCGAGATCGGAACGGGCGGTGAACCTGATCCTGGAGAAATTGCAGCGCCACCTTGGATCCAACGATCTCGATTTCCGGATTGAGGTCGATGAGGTCTCCGATCAGGCCGGAATGATCCGGTTCGGTGTGGCTCACGATCAGAACATCGATGCTGCAGGGATCGATCTGGTCCTTCAGCAGGGGGATCCAGGTGTCTCGGAACTTGGCATGGCTGGTGTCGATCAGTGCGGTTTGTTCTCCACGCACCAGGAAGGCGTTGTAGGTGGTGCCGTTGCGCAGGCCAAATTCGATGTCGAAGCGGCTTCGGTCCCAGTCCAGGGAGCGAATGGTGGTGGTGTCCGCAGCAATCGATTCGCACTGCAGCGAAAGCTTGGGAGCGGCAGGAGCGACGACCATGACACGACCGTGACGGAAGTCGACTTTAAGGAGATTCACCTAGTCGAGTCGGCACACTGGTGTCAACCGCAACCGTCGTGATGGCGTCATCGACGCTCAGGCAAAGCATCGGACCCGGAATTCTGCTGGCTGGTGCCTGCATCGGTGGGTCTCATCTGATGTCGTCCACCACGGCAGGAGCCCGTTTCGGCTTCGCTTTGGTGGGCCTGATCCTGCTCACGAATCTCGTCAAATATCCGTTCCTGAGAGTGGGGACCCGCTTCACCTCTGCCACCGGTCTGTCGTTGCTGGAAGGCTTTCAGCGCCGCAATGCCGCTTACCTGCCGCTTTACCTCCTGGTGAGCCTTGTGACGGGTACCGCCACCATCGCTGCCGTCAGTTTTGTGGCGGGTCTCTTGCTCACCAACATCCCTGGCCTGGCGGGACAGGATCCCTATGGGCTGTCCATCGGGGTGCTGGTGGTGAGCGGTCTAGTGCTGTTGCTCGGCCATTACCGGGCGCTTGACCGGCTCTCGAAAGTGCTGGTTCTTCTGCTCACACTGCTGACGGGACTGGCCGCGGCATCCCTGCTGATCCGCGGACCTGTTGGGGATGTGGCGGCGAGCTGGGTCAGCACCGACCCCTCTCCCTGGACGTTGGCCAACCTGGCCTTTCTGATTCCGCTCATGGGATGGATGCCTGGTCCGGTGGAGATGTGCGTTTGGCCCTCGCTGTGGATGTTCTCCCGCGCCCGCGACACCGAACACACCGCTTCCCCCAAAGAGGCGGAATTCGACTTCAACCTCGGCTATGGCGTCACTGTGGTGACGGCGATGTTTTTTGTGATCCTCGGCTCATACACCATGTACGGCAGTGGTGATGGGATGCTCGCCGGCAGTGGCGTGTCTTTCGCCCAGAAGCTGATTCAGCTCTACACAGCTGCCATGGGCAGCTGGGCGGCCTGGGTGATCATTCCAGCGGCGTTCTTTGCGATGTTCAGCACCACCCTCACCTGCCTGGATGCTTATCCGCGCAGCATTGCTGCGATTCAGGGGCTGCTACGCCATCACGACAGTGGTGACTCAGCGCCAGGGCCGATGCAGCGCCGTTTTGATCTCTGGGTGGTGGTGCATCTGCTTGCGGCTGTGCTGGCGCTGGTGGTGGCCAAGAGCGGCGGTATTGGCGTGAAGGACTTCGTCTTCGGCGCGATGACGGGCAGCTTCCTGACGGCACCGCTGTTTGCCTGGATGGCGATGGACACGATCAACAGCAGTTTGGTGCCTGCTGAACACCGTTACGACCGTCTGACCCGGGCCTTCTGTTGGTTCGGCCTGGTGTTTTTCAGCGGATTCAGCCTGTTGTTCATTGGCCGCTTCTTCCTCGGGCTTGGTGGTTAAAACGAAAACG
Organism: Synechococcus sp. AG-679-D13; assembly: GCA_003210735.1. Lineage (GTDB taxonomy): Bacteria > Cyanobacteriota > Cyanobacteriia > PCC-6307 > Cyanobiaceae > Parasynechococcus. The sequence goes on along the minus strand of QCUM01000022.1, from coordinate 22,247 downwards.
CCTTATTCACCAATAAAAAACCCCTGCATTTTGTCAGGGGTTGGGTTTCCGTTCTTCTGTTTCAGTGATGGATTGAGGCTGGGTACTTAACCGTTCATTGTTCAGTTTTCGAGTGTTACTGAAACGCTGGTGTGTTCAATGGCCTTGCCAGCGGTGATCTCAAGGATTCCATCGCGATAGGACGCCTTGAGTTGCTCGCGATCAAGGCTATGGGGGAACCGGAAGCTGCGGCTCCAGCTGCCGGCGCGGAATTCGCTCAGCAAGGGGGCTTGGCTGTCGTTGGACATAGCTGCGGGCCGCTGCGCGCAGATCACAAGGTCGCGATTTGTGGCTTTTATGTCGATCGAATCGCGTTCGACACCGGGCAGTTCCAGGCGAACGGTGTAGGCGGATTCGCCGTCGAGAACTTCTGCATTTGGAACTCGTTCTGCGCTGGCTATTTGTTGATCCAGGCGCTCGAAAAGATCAAAGGGAGAGGAATGCAGGGTCAGCATGGTTGTGGTTCCGAAGAGTGAGATCTGCGGACTGGTTTGGTTGCCCGCCACCACAATTTGCGCCAGTTGGATGACAACCAGAAGAGGGAGAGCCGACCATTTCTGATCGGTCTTTACCACTGGGTTCGGTTGGCACCACAAGCATGGCGTTGAAACCGAATCGGCCTCAAGTCACCACCATCGATGAAGCAGGCGGTCTGGCTGTAGATGTAATTGGTTGCAGATCAGCTCCCTGCAGCCATCGCCTGGAGCATCGCCTTCTGCGCACTGGCCTGCCCGTGGGCCTTAAGGTTTCCGAGGAAGCTGTTGCGAGCATCCGGGAAGCGTGGGTCTTCCGCGAGCGGGAGCTCACCTGCATCGTCCAACCCAGTGTCACCCTCGAGGGCAGGAGTAATCACCACCAGATCACCGTCCAGATTGCGGTTGTAGCGCCACCACAGCGCCGGATCCTGCACCGCCGCATGCGGGGGTAATGGCGCGGAATCGCCGGATGGGTTGCTGGCCTTTTTGCTCTTCGTTTTCTTGGCCAGATTCGCCAGAGCTTTACGCCGATATTCCGCCAGGTCCTCCAGCAGTCGCGCCCGGTTGCGGCCCCGCAGCTGGAACAGCACAAATGGATCCTCACTGAAGCGGTCACCCATCAGGAAGTAGACGGCGCTGATGTGCTTGCAGGGGTTGGCTTTGTCCGGGCAGGTGCATTCGCTGCGCACCTCCTGCAGCTTGAAAGGGAACAAACGCTTGCCGCTGGCGGCGAAGGCACGTTCGATGTCCGCAGGCATGATTCCAGCCAGCAGCTGTGCGGACCAGCGTGCTTTCTGTGCCAAGGCCTCGAGAACATATCCCCAGTCTTCGTCGTTCAACACGTCCAGCCAGAGTTTCACTTTGTAGGGAGTTTCATCAGTGCCTTGCACCCGTGCATGCACCCGCCGCCCTTCAAAGCGAATCGAGGTCACATGACCCTCGCGGGCGTAGCCCCAGGCCCGCTCCAGTCGTTTTTTGAAGCGGTATCCGTTGATCAGCTCCATCCACTGCTCCACCCACCAGGGCTGCTGCCCCAGTCCGTCCTCGCTGAGAGGGGTCAGGTTGCTGCTGCTGATGGTCATGGTTACGTGTCCTCGAGGGCCAGGAGGTCTCGCAATTGATCGCCGGCCAGGCTGCCGAGCCAGTCTTCACCGGAACCAATCACATCTTCGGCCAGGCGCGACTTCTCGCGGATCATGCGATCGATTTTCTCCTCGACTGAGCCGCTGGTGATGAACTTGTGCACCATCACCCTGTTGGTCTGACCGATGCGATAGGCACGGTCGGTGGCCTGGTTTTCGACAGCCGGATTCCACCAGCGGTCGATGTGGAAGACATGGCTGGCCCGGGTGAGGTTGAGGCCCACTCCACCGGCTTTGAGTGAGAGCAGGAACAGCTGCGGTCCTCGGGGATCCTCCTGGAAGCGATCCACCATCGCCTGGCGCTCACTTTTACGGGTGCCGCCGTGCAGGAAGGGGACCTCCGCTTTCCAGCGCTGCTGCATCCAGTCCTTCAGCAGGTGACCCCATTCCGCGAACTGGGTGAACAGCAACGCCCGGTCCCCTGCTTCGATCACCTCGTCGAGGATCTCTTCTAGCCGCTGAAGCTTGGCGGAACGGCTCAGGAAACCGTCATCCACAGCGCCTTCACTCAGGGCCAGAGCTGGATGGTTGCAGATCTGTTTGAGCCGCATCAGTAACGCCAGCACCTGGCCGTGACGTTGGCCGCGCGGTGCCCTGGCGATGGCATCAAGGGTGTCTTCGACAGTTTTGCTGTACAGCGATTTCTGTTCTTTGCTCAGTCCTACCCATTCACTCAGTTCCACCTTCTCCGGTAGATCTGAAATGATCGTTTTGTCGGTTTTGAGCCGGCGCAGGATAAATGGGCCAACCCGCCCTTTGAGGTCTCGCAGCGAGGACATGTCGCCATAGCGCTCGATCGGCATGCGATAGCGCTGGCGGAAGAAGTCTTCCTCTCCGAGCACCTTTGGGTTGAGAAAGTCCATCAGGGCCCATAGCTCGCTCACCCGGTTCTCCACCGGTGTGCCGGTGAGCGCAATCCGGAAGCGGTTGCTCTTGCTGCGGCCTGCACGGGCGAGGTCGCGGGCGGCCTGGCTTTGCTTCGCTCCGGGGTTCTTGATCGCCTGAGCCTCGTCAATCACGACCCCTTGCCAGTCCTGGCTTTCCAGCAGTTCGCTGTCCCGTTGCAGCAATCCGTAGCTGGTGAGGACGAGATCCACATCTTTCAAGGCCTTTTTCAGTTCGGCGGGTGTGGAGGGACGCCGCGGGCCGTAGTGCTCTCTCACTCCAAGCTCCGGGGTGAAGGCTTCTGCTTCTCTCCGCCAGTTGGTGAGTACGGATGTGGGTGCCACCAGCAGCACGGGTCGCTTGAGCTCCTGCTCCGCTTTGAGGTGCTGCAGGAAGGCGAGCAACTGGATCGTTTTGCCGAGCCCCATGTCGTCCGCCAGGCAGGCCCCCTGATCGAATCGATGCAGGAACGCCAGCCAGCCAAGTCCTCGTTCCTGGTAGGGCCGCAGTTGACCGCTGAACCCCTCCGGCGCTGGCAGCGGATCGGGTGCCTTCTGCTGGTGGTACTGCTCGAGCACCGACTGCAGCCTGGGACCGGCATCGAACTGGTGAACAGGCAGCCGCATCAGCAGTTCGCCCTCTGTGCCGGTGAGCCGCAAGGCGTCATCGAGGCTCAGTTCTGGCTTGGAGCTGCAGAAGCGTTCGGCATTCTTCAGGTCGTTGGGCCGTAGCTCGATCCAGGCCCCTTTGTGACGGACCAAGGGGCTGCGTTTGCCGCTCAGCCGTTCCAGTTCCCGCAGGGTCAGCGTGACCCCACCGATCATCAGATCCCAGCTCCATTCAAGGCTTTCGCCAAGGGTGAAGCCGCTGGAGCGTTCCGGTAGCTCCGCTTTGATCGCCAGGCCCAGCCGGCTGGCGAGTCCTCCCGAGAGACTGGCGGGAAGTTCCACCCCAACGCCGGCATCTCGAAGTTGCCGGGTCGCTGTTCGCACCAGTACAAAGGCCTCGGCCGGCGTGAGTTGCATCGTTTCCGGCGTCGCGCTCTCCAGGCCCCGTTCAATCGCCGGGAAAACGCTCAAGGCACGGCCCATTCCTTCGAGCAGCACTTCACCGGGCTGTTCCACTCGGATCTCGCCAAGTTGCAAGGCATCAGCACCGGCCGCCCATGCCGCTGCTGCCGGCAGCATCAGGCTGGGATCCGCCTCCGCCTGAAGCCCGAAGCGCAGCTCCCAAAGCTCCTCTCCCTCAGGTGGGGTATTGAGGGTCAGGCAGGTGCGGGCCGACGCGAAGTCGCCGGCGATTCCTTCACGCCAGTGGTGGCTGGCGGCGGCGAGGCGCTCGGCGTCTTCGTCACCGATTTCGATCACGCCGGTCTCCGATCCCAGTGCGTCCTGCCAGAGCTTCAGCAGCGGGTCCAGTCCTTCCCCAGATGGTTGAAAGTCCTTGCGCAGCTGAGCGTCGACCAGGTCTTCAAGCAGAGCGGCAACCCGAAGCCTTCCGCTGCGGGGACGGCAGCTGGCCACGGGGTTGGCAGCCCGCATCGCCTCCGGTCGCAGCCGGGTTGTGCGGTTGCTGCGTCGACCCAGCGGCTCGCGCCAAGGCAGAGCACAGGTTGCGACCAGCGGCAGGCTGGCGGCGAGGTCCTCCAGGCGGCGCCGGTCTTCCTCACGGTTGAGCAGTGGCATCCAGCGGGCCCGGTGCGGGTAACCCTCTCCCTTGCTCAATTCCATCTGGGGGATCCAGCGCCCCCGCGCCACCAGACTGAGGGCCCAGCGCTGCAGGTGACTCCACCAGCGCAGTTCATCGGCGAGGTCGGCATTGCGGCCCGACAAAGGCAGGCGGCTCAGCCAGTCGGTGGAGCCGGCGGGATCCACCGCCAGGCCTTGCACCTGCCAGGGCCACCACTCTGTTTGCTTCGGCACCGGTTCGCCAGCCTGCATCGGCAGTCCAGTCCAGGCGGGTGGTTCCGGTGCAGGTTCGGCGGTTTTACTGCGACTTTTGCGTGGCTTCACCGTGCGGCTCGGCAGGGTGAGGCACGCGGTGGCATCAATGCAGCTGCCTGGGAGAAGATCGCGTTCACCCAGCCAGGCGCGCAGGTCGTTGTGGCTGAGTGTGAAGGGGTGCAGAGCCGGAGTCAGCCCTGGTCCTTCGGGCGTTGCGACCCGCCAGGTGTCAGCCCAAACGAGCAGTGCCGGTTGGCCGGAACTGCTTGGAGTGCGGATGGCGGGAAGCCAGGTGGCGTGCAGCAGGCTCATGGCCGCGACGCGGGCAGGAAGCGAAGAGTGCCGTGGAGCAGGACTGCGCTACCGATCAACGGAAGCCAAGCCTGGATGAGCTCCAATACAACTAATCCAAGAGCCTCAAGCGTCCCGTTGTCAAGTGATATGGGAAGAGCAAGGCTGCGGATTCCGCACACTGCGCCCACCAGACCAGCCTGCAAATGGGCGTCATCGGGGTCCACTCGTTGGAGATGGAAGGCCAGCAACCCATAGAAAAGGCCACAACCGCCGGAACGCACTGCCATTTCGAGCCCCCAGGGAAGGCTGAGAAGGCCTGCCGAAATTCCTGCCAGCAGTGCCCAGCCAATCGACTGCAGCCTCAAACGCGCCCGGGACTCGGTGTCGCTGGGTGGAACGACCACGGTTGCCGGCGGTTCAGGGGCGATCATGGCTTGTGGGTCCTCCTTCCTTTCCATGGCCGCCGCCGCATCGTCGCCATCTGCAGCGTCCGCACCCCGCAGTGGTGAGGAAATCCGTGAAGCCTTTCTGCGCTTCTATGCCGACCGCGGCCATCAGCGCATGCCCAGTGCCTCGTTGATTCCCGAGGATCCGACGGTGCTGCTCACCATTGCAGGGATGCTGCCGTTCAAGCCGGTGTTCCTCGGCCAGCAGGCGCGGCCAGCCCCTCGAGCCACGAGTTCGCAGAAGTGCATCCGCACCAACGACATCGAAAACGTGGGCCGCACGGCGCGGCACCACACGTTTTTTGAGATGCTCGGCAACTTCTCCTTTGGCGACTATTTCAAGGAGCAGGCGATTCAGTGGGCGTGGGAACTGAGCACCGAGGTCTATGGCATCGATCCCAAGAATCTGGTGGTGAGTGTTTTCCGTGAGGACGACGAGGCCGAGCAGATCTGGCGCGACGTGGTGGGGGTGAATCCAAAGCGGATCATCCGCATGGATGAGGCGGATAACTTCTGGGCCTCTGGCCCAACGGGACCCTGTGGTCCCTGCTCCGAGATCTATTACGACTTCAAACCCCAGTTGGGCGATGACGGCATCGATCTGGAGGACGACGATCGCTTCATCGAGTTCTACAACCTGGTGTTCATGCAGTACAACCGCGACGCTGAGGGCACCCTCACGCCGCTGGCGAACCGCAACATCGACACCGGCATGGGTCTGGAGCGAATGGCTCAGATCCTGCAGAAGGTTCCCAATAACTACGAAACAGATCTGATTTTTCCGCTGATCAAGGCAGCTGCAGATTTGGCGGGGGTCGACTACCACCAGCTCGATAACAAGGGAAAGACGTCGCTGAAGGTGATCGGCGATCACAGCCGCGCCGTCACTCAGTTGATCTGCGATGGCGTCACCGCCAGCAATCTGGGCCGTGGTTACATCCTGCGGCGATTGCTGCGCCGCGTTGTGCGCCATGGTCGGCTTCTGGGGATTAACAGGCCGTTTTTGGTCACCATGGGGCAGGCAGCGATTGAACTGCTTCAGGGAGCACATCCCGGAGTTGTTGAACGCCGGGATGTGATTGTCGCGGAACTGCAGCGGGAGGAAGCACGGTTCCTGGAGACCCTTGAGCGCGGTGAAAAGCTGCTGGCGGAGGTGCTGGAGTCGAAGCCGAAACAGATCAGCGGTGTTCAAGCCTTTGAGCTTTACGACACCTATGGATTTCCACTGGAGCTCACTCAGGAGATTGCTGAGGAGCAGGGACTCACGGTGGATCTCGCCGGTTTTGAGACGGCCATGGAGGAGCAGCGTCAGCGGGCGAAAGCTGCGGCGGTGAGCATCGATCTCACGCTTCAGGACGCGATTGAACAGGTGGCGGCAGATCAGCAGGCCACGTCTTTCCGGGGGTATGACGCGCTTGAACAGCCCAGCTGTGTGCAGGCCTTGGTCGTCAACGGCGAGCCAGCCACCACTGCGTCGGCCGGTGATGCGGTTCAGATCCTGCTTGACACCACTCCCTTCTATGGCGAGGGCGGTGGTCAGGTGGGCGATCGCGGTGTGCTCTCTGGCGACGACTTGATCGTCACGATCGGGTCCGTCAGCCGCAGTCGTGATGTGTTTGTGCATGCCGGTCGGATCGAGCGGGGCCGACTGGCGTTGGGTGACACCGTCACAGCTCGGGTTGATCCCGCGTGCCGTCGCCGCGCTCAGGCCAACCACACGGCGACTCACCTGCTGCAGGCTGCCCTGAAGCAGGTGGTGGATCCTGGGATCGGCCAGGCGGGGTCATTGGTGGACTTTGATCGTTTGCGTTTTGATTTCCATTGCCCAAAGGCGGTGACTGCGGACCAGTTGGTGCAGATCGAGGTACTGATCAATGGTTGGATTGCTGCAGCCCATGGGTTGGAGGTGCAGGAGATGGCGATCGACCAGGCCAAGGCGGCTGGTGCCGTTGCGATGTTTGGCGAGAAGTACGCCGATGTGGTGCGTGTTGTGGATGTACCAGGCGTGTCGATGGAGCTCTGTGGTGGCACACACGTGGCCAATACCGCTGAAATCGGACTGTTCAAAATCGTTGCCGAAAGTGGTGTGGCCGCCGGCATACGCAGAATTGAAGCGGTGGCGGGTGCTTCGGTGCTGGCCTATCTGAATGAACGCGATGCGGTGGTTAAGCAGCTGGGAGATCGCTTCAAGGCGCAGCCAGCGGAGATCGTGGATCGTGTTGTGGCGTTGCAGGAGGAGTTAAAGGCCACCGGCAAGGCATTGGCCGCGGCGCAGTCGGAACTGGCGGTGGCCAAGGCTGGAGCTTTGGCGTCGAAAGCTCAGGCTGTTGGAGATTTCCAGTTGCTGGTGGAGCGGCTCGACGGCGTGGATGGTGCTGGCATGCAGGGTGCGGCTCAGAGCCTGGTGGGTCAGCTGGGGGATGCCGCCGCTGTGGTGATGGGAGGGCTGCCGGACCCAGCTGAGCAGGGCAAGGTGATTCTGGTGGCGGCGTTCGGCAAGAACGTGATTGCCGCCAAACTGCAGGCTGGGAAGTTCATTGGTGGCATCGCCAAGCTCTGTGGCGGCGGCGGCGGGGGCCGCCCCAATCTGGCTCAGGCCGGCGGGCGTGATGGAGCTGCGCTTGATGGGGCCCTAGATCAGGCTCGAACGCAGCTCAATGCAGCCCTTGAGTCGGACTAAATGATCTGGGGTGGAGGCGTATGGCGATCAACTTGCCTCCACGACTTTGCTCTGCCCCTGTTTGTAAACCTCGAGTACATGGTTGGGAATGAGCTCGCGTTCCGCTTTTCCGGATAGGAGATAGTCAAGAATCGCTTCACCACTCTGCGGATTGGTGGCGTAAGGAATTTGATAAACATCGCAGAGGCGTCCAAGGGCCTCGATGTCGGCATGGTGTGGGTGGGCTGAGAGGGGATCTCGAAAAAAGATCACCCCACAAATGTTGTTGGTTGAAATCATTGTTCCCACCGCTTGATCACCTCCGAGAGGGCCGGAGGCAACTTTTCGAGAGAACACAAGGCCTGTTTTTTTGAATAACAAGCTGCCTGTCGTGCCTGTTGCAATCAGAGGGAACTGCTCGAGTTTTTGGCTCTGCATGCTACAGAATTCCATCAAGCTGCTCTTCATATTGTTGTGGGCGATTAGGGCGAGGTATTTTTTTGATCGACAAAACTTTCTCCGACTATTTGCTCCCCGCGAACCTTGCTTGCCGTTTTGAAGAATTCCTGGAACTTCAGTGCAAGTGTTTGATTTTCTTTCAGGAATTCGTGGAAATTGTGGGTACATAGTTTAGCGGTAACACTATCCTCTAGAGCCTGCACATTGACGTTATGGGTGCTTCTGTCTGAGAATAGGCTGTCTCCAGCGAAGTCTCCTTTGTTATGAAGGGCGACTTGTCGATTGTCGTCGAGGGATTGAGCCAGACCGCTCAAAATGAATAAAAGGCTGTCTGCGGGGTCGCCTTTTTTGATCAGAGTCTCTGCTTGCTTGGGCGTCTCAATCGTCATCCAATGGCAAAGGGCTTCAATTTTATTGCCGCTAAATGAATATTTCAGGTTGCCTTCGCTATGTAGGGTTTTGACCAGGGTGTCGCGTTCCATTATTGCGCTGAATGTTGTGTCACTTTAATCGTGCTTTCAGCCCAAGCACTCGTCTGCTTTGATTGTGTCCCTTTTAAGTTTGGAACAAATCCTTTTGGTCCTGTGTTCCACGTTTCGTGGTTTTTATTTTGATAGGACCATCTTCATGCCCTCCAAAAGCTGGCGACTTGGCTTCGCCCCCTAACAAGATGGTTGAACTCCCGGCCAGAAAGGCCACGATGGAGATTCGCTCCGGCGCTTAGGTATGCAGACCGCTCTCGTTCCCGTCGATCAGCCGGTTGATTTGTTGATCATGCTGATCCTCGGGCACTTTTTGGGTGATTTTCCGCTCCAGGGCGACAAGATGGCGGTTGAAAAATGTCCTGGGAAAGACGTCACCTTGAGTTGGAAGTGGTGGCTGACAGCCCATGCCGGCACCCATGGCTTCATCGTTGCTCTGCTCACTGGGATTCCCGCTCTTGGCCTTGCCGAAATGCTCGCTCACTTTTTGATTGATTTCGGCAAATGCCGTTTGGGTTATAAGTTGATTGTTGATCAGGCATTGCATTGGGCTTGCAAAATAGTCTGGGTTTACATGATTGTGATTCGTTGAAACGGAGTTCGAGTTAACAATCAACACTTTCTATGACGATCTTCTTCCTATCTATTCTCTTACTGCTCACCGTCGTGTTGGGCCGTTTGCGTCAGCTCAGGACTTGGCGATTCAGTCGTTTGATCCCAAGCATGACGTTCTTCCGCGTGGCTTTGGCTGCTGCGGTGATGAGTCGGGTCCTGATTGGCTTCGGTTTGCAAGGGGAGCTTGTTGATGGGATCGCAGTCATGGCCAAAACAGGCCTCTGGGTTGCCCTGGCTGAACTCGCTCTTGATGTGGTCTGGGTTGTTGCTGCGCGGTTGAGTCATCGAGGTGTTGCACCTCCTCGGATCCTCAAGGACTTGTCCTTGGTGGCCGCAGCATTAGTGGTGGTTGCGGCTGAACTCAATAGCCAGGGTGTGCTGACCACCGTTGGTTCTGCCGCTGTCCTGGGTGGTGTGGCTTTCATCGTGGGTCCTGGCTCTGCCACTCAGATCGGAAACATCTCTTCGGCTCTTGCTGTTCAAGTGGAGCGTCAATTCAGCGTCGGTGATTGGGTGGAGATTGCTGGTGAATTGGGTCGGGTTGAGAATATCTCCTGGAATAGCACCTATCTTTATGATGATGTTGATGATCGCTATATAGTCATTCCAAACTCGCTTATTGATCATTCTAAAACAATCAATTACTCAAGGCCTTCTGCATTAGATTATCGCTTAGATTTGCAGATTGGTTTGCCGTTAGAGATGCCTCCTGGTCTCGCTATGAAGACATTGCTCGAGGTACTTAATTCTCATCAAAGTATTATTGATCCTGCACGGAGTCGAGTCGTTCTTAAATCGATCGATCAAGATTCTATTAATTATGTGTTGAAGTTCTTTGTGGGTGATTTCAGGTTGCGGAATAAAATCCGCACCGAAATCTTCTCCAGTGTTTGGTATGCGCTCGAACGAATCGGTTATTCCCTGCCGTATTCTGTGGTTGATTTGCGAACGGTTCAGTCTCGGAGGCAGCTTCAGGAGCAGAGGCGACAACGAGAGGAAGAAGGCAGCTTTGCGTCGTTAAGGTCAATCGATTTGTTCTCCTCGCTGTCTGATGATGAGATTCGGGAAATCGTTTGCAATGACCGATTGCTTGGCTTTGGTCCTGGAGAAATAGTTGTTGAGATTGGGGCAGTGGGAGGTTCGATGTATGTGGTGATGGAGGGGAGTTGTTCTGTGTTGATTCCTGACCCGTCGGGGGGTGAGGGCATGGTCGAAGTGGCACAACTTCCCTCTGGAACTATTTTTGGTGAAATTTCTGCGCTGACCAACGCACCGCGGACGGCATCGATCAAGGCCGCGTCCCATTTGGTGCTTCAGGAGATCAGTCAACAACAGATTGAAGCCATCTTTCTCAGTAATCAGGAGGCTATGGCTGAGTTCGCAAAGGTGATGGCTGGACGGGAGGCATCGCTCAAAACATTCACCCCCGAAGAAACAAAATCCTTCGAGATTGGTTTGGTTGAACGCATGACCAATACGTTCAATAAATTGATGTTTTCCTGATGGGTATTAACGAATTCTTGGACAAGCACTGCCTATTTTGCCAGTGTGTGGATGGTTCTGAATGATCGCTGTGGGTTTACCTACCGCTCTGCAAAAAGCATTGGCCGTCTCCCTTGGCCTTTGTATGTCTCTTGCGGTGTCTCCTTTGCCAGGGCTCGCTCAGGCCAACCTTCGCAACAGCTTCCCAGGGCGTCGTGTTGGTGGGGGAACCCGCGGTGAGTGCAGTGCTCGGACTCTCGTTCACCTCGTGCCGGATAGCAGCGTTTTTGCGCCTGGTTCCTCCGGTGATTTGGCCCTTGTGCAGGGGCCTACGGCGAATCCCGTCAGCTTGACGATGACGTTCAAGCCCAAAGCAGGTGGTCCGTCCAGCAGCCAGACGTTGCCGGCATCCTCCGCAGAGCTCACCTTGGTGCGTCAATCCACGATCAGTGCTCCAACTATCTGGGAGTCGGGGTTTGATTGCGCCTCCGCCGACGCAGCCGCTGGTGCAGATCCCCTGTCGTTCATTGAAACGGCTTCCCCACCTGCGGTGAGTCTGCTGCTGTCCACACCGGAAGCCGGTGATGTGCAAGTACAGAAGGCGCTGCAGTCATTGCGCAAAAGTTGTGGAGCAACGGTTCCTGCAGCGGAAACGCTGGCTCAGTTTGGTTTGGCGGATGTGGTTACGGCTGAGTGGCCCCAGCAGCTCCCGGTGCGATGTCCATCCTGAGTTCACTCACTGAAAGCGGTTGGTCGCGGCCTTTCACGTGCACAGGTCCCCAAAATTCAAGTTCGAGGTCACTGCGGAAATTCGCGTCCAATAAATCCAGTGTTGTGCTCGATATCAACACCCGAAGCAGGCCTTCGTGACGGTGTTTGTCGAGACTCTCGAGTCGTGACGCACAGTTGACCGAGTCGCCGATGACGGCGTACTCGATCCGTTCGGCGCTGCCCATCGACCCCACCAAGGCTTCGCCTGAGTGAATGCCCATGCGGATTCTCATTTCTGGTTCGTTGTCTTGCAGCAGCTCTTTGTTCAGCTGTTCCAGTCCAGCGTTGATTTCGATCGCTGCCTCAATGGCGGCCTGAGCTTCTGCCTGGCTGTTCTGCTCCAGAGGAACGCCGAACACAGCCAGCATTCCATCGCCGGTGAATTTGTTCACCATGCCGCCGCGCTTCGTTACGGCCGGTACGCAGACCTCCATGCCGCGGTTGAGCCAATCCATCAATTCGCGCGGACTCATCCCTTCCGACACAGTGGTGAAATTGGCCGTATCGGTGAACAGCACGGTGACAGGGAGTTGGCGACCCTCAAATCGTCCGTCACTCAGCAGTTCATCGCGTTGATCCCAGAGCTGCTGAGCCACCGCTGGTGAGGTGGTCTGACCCAGGAGTTGCTTGATCTGTTGTGAGTGCTGCTGACTCATGGCACCTCTGCGTAGCCATGCGGCGCCGCCCATGCTCAGGAGCCCGAAGGTCGGCATGGCGATCCCCACCCAGATGTGTTGCCAGAGCAGCCAGGTCAGCCCTCCGGCGATCCCGGCACTGAGGGCCACGACAACCAGCACGCTGCGTTTCAGTGTCGGCACCATTTCCCCCAGCAGGGTTCCGCTGGCCATGCAGACAAGGATCAGGCTGAGGTTGCCCCAGCCCGGCATGATCCAGCCTGCGTTCAGGGTGCCGTTGTGGTGATCGAGAAGGGTCGCTACACGGTTGGCGTGGATTTCCACCCCAGACACCTGGAACATTTCTTCTGATTGACGGAAACGGGTGTGTGGGACGTTGAAGAGATCTCTCAGGGATGGAGCGGTACTCCCAATCAACACAATTTGATTGCGAATGGCATCACTGGGGACGTCACCATCCAGCAGCTGTGCCAGTGAATAGAAGCGATAGCTCCCAGGTTCACGGAATCGAAGTAGACGTTGAAAACCCAGTCCGGCCTCGATTTCTTTGTGGTATCCACCTCCATCAGCGCTGAGCCAGGCATCTTGATGGCTTCCGGCATCCATCGCATTCCGCAGATGGCGATCACCGGTTGCAACCTCCACCATGCGCATCGGGAAGGACACCGTCGCTTCGTCCTGCCCGCTGACATGCACGAGATCGCGGCGCAGAACGCCATCAGCATCGAGGCTGAGATCGTTGTACGACTGACGTTCAGCAGGGGTTCCGGGAACCGGACCAATGCCTGATGCCACATTAAAAATCGAGACCAAGGTGGGTGTGTCTCGGAATCGATCACGCAGGCATTGTTGTTTTGGACCGACACCTTTATCGCGGTAGATATCGAGTCCGATCGCTTCAACTCCGGCTGTGTTGAGTTGGTCAAAGGCTTGGCAGAACAGGCCATCGTCGATCGGCCAGCCAAAGCGTTGAATGTCGCTCTCTTCGATGCCTACCAGGGTGATCGGTGTGTCTCGCCCCGATGGGGAAGGACGCTGAGCGGTGATCAGGTCGTAGAGCAGAAGGTCGACGCTTTGGGCAAGACCCGTGCTGCGCAGCAACAGGAGGACGACCACAGCGACCAGATAAGGGCCGACGGTTTGAACAAGTAGCTCTCGAAAGTGCTTCATCCTTCGAGATAGGTCGTTTGGTCAAGGCTTGCCTTGAGATGACTCATCAAGAGCTGCGCCTCTTCGATTTGCAGTGTTCCTTGCTGAATGGCTGTTTCAGAGGCTTGGCGTAGGCGTTCCAGGATTAGGTCGGGATCATGTTGCATTTCCTCCAACACATTGGCGTTCGTATCTCCCTTGAGCACATGGTCCAAGAGGTAACCGCTACCCCTGGGATTGAGCCGCACATGCACGGCGTTGGTGCTGCCAAATAAGTTGTGGAGATTACCCATCACTTCTTGATAGGCACCGCCGAGAAACATGCCAATCCAGTAGGGCTTTTTCTCCTGGAGTGGATGCAATTCCAGGAGAGATTTTTCACTGCCACGATCGATAAATTTCGATAGTTTTCCATCTGAATCACAGGTGAGATCGGCGAATTGACCGAGTTCACTCGGGCACTCATCCAGGCGATGAATCGGCATCACCGGAAACAGTTGATCAATCGCCCATGTGTCAGGAGCTGATCGAAAAATCGATAGGTTGGCGTAGTACGTCCAAGCCAAAGCCCGCTGGAGCCCGCGAAGGTCTTCATGGATGGGCTCATCGGTTGACAGCCTTGAACTGATTTCTTTAGCGCAGGTCCAGCTGAGCTGCTCTGCCATCGCTCGTTGACTCAGGCGGATGTAGCCAAGCCGGAAAGCTGCGAGAGCATCGTCTCGAAATTTGATTGCATCATTCCAAGCTTCTTGCAGCAGGGAGGGGTCTGCCGGATCCATTGCGCGAATCCGCTGGAGTGTTTCACGCAGATTTGCGACCGGAAGAGGCTCATCGCTCTGTTGAGCCGGTTCGCCATCGGGTGCACGACTGCAGCCAAGCACATTGAAAACCAGCACCGAAAAGTGACTGGCGAGGGCACGGCCGCTTTCGCTCACCAGGGTCGGTACCGGCACTCCCAGCGGCACACAGCATTCACGGATCGTCGCGACGACGTCATTGGCGTAGTTCTGCAGCGAATAATTGGTTGATGCCGAGCTCGCCGTGCGGCTGCCGTCGTAGTCGATGCCAAGGCCTCCGCCAACATCGAGGAACCCCATTGGGGCCCCTAGGCGGGTGAGTTCAACGTAAATCTGTCCAGCTTCCTGAAGGGCGTCCTTCAGGACGGCGATGTCATTGATCTGGCTGCCAATATGGAAATGCAGCAGGCGAAGGTCCTGCAGCAACCCCGCTTCATCGAGTGCTTCAACGGTCTGCAGCATTTCGCTGAGATCCAGGCCGAACTTGGCGCGGCTCCCCACGGAACTCCCCCAGCGACCGGTGCTGCGACTCGATAACTTCGCTCGAATCCCGATGAATGGCGAGGCCCCGAGTTCTTTGCTGGCTTCGATGATGCGTTGAATTTCATCCGCCTGCTCGATCACCACCACCGGTTGGTGGCCCAGACGTCGCGCCAGGATGGTGGTCTCGATGTAGCGGCGGTCCTTGTACCCGTTACAGATCAGCAACGCCTGCTGATCTTTGATCAGGGCTAGAGCGATCAGCAGTTCTGCTTTGCTTCCGGCTTCCAACCCGAAGCTCCAGCGTTGGCCGCGGTCGACCAAATGCTCCACAACATGGCGTTGTTGGTTGCATTTGATCGGGAACACCCCTTGATACCTGCCGTCGTAGTCGTAGAGCGAGATAGCCCGTTCGAAGGCGGCATGAAGGCGCTCCAGCCGATCCTCAAGGATGTCGTCGAAACGGATCAGCAGAGGTGGGTGAAGGTCCCGTGCTGCAAGGCCCTTCACCAGTTCCACGAGATCAAGGGAGCCACCGCGATCGCCACGAGGTTGAACCACGATGTGTCCACGACTGTTAATCGAGAAATACGGTTCACCCCAACGATCAAGTCCATACAGCTCTGCACTGCGGGACACGGACCAGGACCGATCGGTTTCGGCCAGAACCATGAGCCCTCAACCAACAAGATGCCTGAAATTTAGAGACGGCCTTTCCAGCTGTGCTTGCCAAGCGGTGGGTTGTGCGCAGACGATGTCTTGACTCTCAAGCTTTTTTCATGGCCGAACGTTCTTTCGTTGCGATCAAGCCCGACGGTGTGCAGCGGGGACTCGTGGGCGAGATCCTTGGCCGGTTCGAACGCAAGGGCTTCAAGCTTGTTGGCCTCAAACAGACCACGCCCAGCCGTGCCCTTGCTGAGCAGCACTATGGGGTTCACAAGGAGCGTCCCTTCTTCTCAGGCCTGGTGGATTTCATCACCTCCGGTCCTGTTGTGGCCATGGTCTGGGAGGGCGACGGGGTGATTGCCAGCGCGCGCAAATTGATTGGCGCCACCAAGCCTCTTGAAGCTGAGCCTGGAACCATTCGCGGTGATCTCGCTGTGAATATTGGTCGCAATGTCATCCATGGGTCAGATGCGCCCGAAACAGCAGCCTTTGAAATCGGCCTGTGGTTCACTGCTGAAGAGCTGAACGACTGGGCTCCGTCCGATCAGGCCTGGCGAGTGGAAGGCTGATCAAAAGGCATAGCGGAGCTTGGTATGAACGCCGTGGCCGAGCCACCAGTCGTTCCAAACACCTGGGTTGTCATCGGTGTCGAAGGTGTTCACCCAGCCGAGCTCCACTTGCCATCGATCTTGGGTGTATCGCGCGATCAAGCCGCCTGAACCCACGTCGTCTTCCCGGAGTTCATCTGCGATGTCCGTATGCAGCCCTCCCTTTCCGAGGTAGGGGATCAATTGCAGTTGTTGCCTGTCGTTCTTCCAGACGGTCCAAATCAGTTCACCGATAGCCAGCCAGCCGCTATCGCCACTTGCAATGCTTCCCGGTAAGCCGATCAGCCCAACATCGCTACCCAGGCTGAATCCCATGCTTGATGGAAGTGGATTGAACGCCACCTGACCTGCTCCAAGCAGCTTTACTGCAACATTGGGGGTGGCTAACAACGTCAGATTTGCAAGCCCACCAACGGCTCTGGCTTCGCCGACATCAATGCCCAGGCGATCGAAGTTGTTTAGGTGCTCATCACTGGTGATCCCAGGGATGCCCTGGAGGAAGTAGCCATTCGCGTTCCAGGCGGTTGGGCCAGTGATTCCGCTCACTGTGGTGCTGAGTTTCACATTTCCACTCCTCACCCTGCCGTCTTCTCCTCCACCCACAACAAAACGCGGCATGCTGGAGTTGCCTTCGAAGCTGGCTGTTCGGCTGGCACTGATCCCAGCAGCACCAGTCCAAGCAAAGTTGTCGCCTTGGCGGAAAACGGTATCGACCTGAACTAGCCCTTGCAGCGTTCTGAAGTTGAGCTTGTGTTGGTCTCCTTTGAATTCAACGAAGTTGCTGTGGCTGTAACCCACTGAACCGGTGAGATTCCAGTTGTCGGAGAGTGGATAGGTATAGGTGGCTGACAGCAAGGTTGATCCCAACTCAAGTTGACCGTCGTTTTTGAGTTCCAAGAACAACAGGGCTGTATCACCGCGTTTGATGAAATCGCCCTGAAGTAAAACGGCGTTCGAACGCCATTCGCCGTTGCCCGGAGAACCGTTATTGCCAATGCTGAAATCTCCTCGGAGTGGTGTGGGTGGTGCCGCTTCCACACCCAGGGTGACGACAGCTTTGGTGGGGTCACTGCCGAGGCGCCCCATGTTTCCGGCGATTTCTCCTACGCCGCCGCGACGGACTTCGACGAGTGCTTTTTCGAGTGTGGGCAGGTGTAGAACGCTGCCCAAGAGGGGTGCGAGCTGGGCCTCAACCTTGGCTTTGAGTTCCTCATTGCTGCTTTCGACTCGTAACTCAGCGATCACACCCATCACCACTTCGAGGGCTCCGGGCGTGGGCTCTGGAAGGGTGTAGACCTTGGTGTTGACGTAGCCGTCTTTGATGAACCGGGCAGTGAGGGCAGCTGCGCAGGCCTTCAGGGTTTCGGCTGGCGTTGTTTTGCCACAGCGCTTGAGGTCTGTCGCGATCTCGTCGCTGGAATACGGGGAGTCACCAAACACCGTTGGTCTCCAGCTGGGGATCAGAGCGGGAACTCCCTCCGATTGGGGGGGCTGGTCTGATTCTTCCGGAGTTGGAGTGAGATTGGGCTCGAGAACAGGCTGATCGGCAGGTTGCGTTCGTCGTTCTTGAGGCGCTGTTGTGGCGGGCAGTCGAACAGGCCCTGGCTGGAATGGTGGAGCAACCAGTTGGGCCAACAGCAGCACGTAACCTTAAGCAGAAACTCTTAATTGATTCTTACTTACTAGAACTCTTTCGCCAGGCTCATTGCTTTGGTTGCGTGACAGGTCTCTGACTGGAGAATTCATTGGTGGCTAGGGACATGCCCCACCCTGCTTCGACGCAGCAGGGCGGGTTGTCTTTGTGCTTCACCATTGGGGCACTGCTCACGACAGTTTCTTTCGTTGGCGCTTGGTGAATATCTAGATCCAATTTGATCTCGGCATCAAGGAATACAGGACGTGTATGGATGTCTCTCTGGAATGGCCCTAATCTGCGGCCCTGATGATCAGGGGAGGGGTGGATGGCAGCGGTCCAGCGCTTGAACGGTTTTGGTTTGGGACTGCTGCTGGCCGCATTTGCTGTTGGCAGCGGAGAGCCGGCTTTTGCTGAGATTCGTGCATCGGGAAAGAACGGTTTAAAGACAGAGGTGAATGGGCAGCGTGGTGGCCGATGCACCAAGGGTGTGTGCCGGATTGGTGGTGGCACCAAGGCGGGAAAGAATACGTTTCATCGGTTTAAAAACTTTGATACCCGCGGTGCGATTAAGCGGGTCAAATTTGATACTGGAGGTCAGCGCAATCTCGTTGTCGGTGTGACCTCCACCAAGGGCACATGGATTGATAAAGCGGTGACCTTGTCATCGAAGGCAAATTTATATTTTTTGTCCCCAGGTGGGATCTATTTAGGCAAGGGTGCAGGATTTATCAATGTTCCGAAACTGTCGCTGAGCACGGCTGATCAGCTGCATTTTTCAGAGGGCGTGTTTGATGTTTTTCAGAGCAAGCCAAACAACCTTCGAGATTTCACAACAAATCCCTTGCCAGGAGTGTTTGGGATGCGTCGCAGCGAGGTTGAAGAACCGTTTGTGTTGAAGGCGGGTCAACTGCCCGGAATTCATCTCGATGGAATCAACATCAGCCTGGATGAGGAGCTGTTGGTGGATGCCCCCGGAGGTCGTGTTGATGTTTCTGGAAGCCGGCTCGATGTGGGAACTCAGGAGGTTGGCGGGCGGATTGCGTTGACGGCTGATGCCATCGATGTCGAGGGTGAGTCGGAGTTGGTAGCAACCGGAACGAGGGGTGGTGGATTGATTCAGGTGGGAGGAAGTTGGCAGAACAGTGATCCATCGGTGCGGCAGGCAACAACCAGCAAGATTGATCATGGAGTAGTGCTCAATGCATCTGCAATTAAGTCCGGAGATGGTGGCGAGATTGTGGTGTGGAGTGATATCACCAATCAGCTATCGCAGACTTTGGTGTCTGGCCGATTAATCGCTGCTGGTGGATTGCTCGGAGGTGATGGTGGACGCATTGAGACCTCAGGTTTCCATTTGGGTGTTCCTGGTATTCAGGTCAACACAAAAGCAGCAGAAAATTATGTCACTGGCAAATGGTTAATTGACCCTTATGATTATGTTATCGATAGCGGTAATATTGCACCTATTCAGAATGCTTTGCTTAGTGGTAGTGATGTCACGATATCAACAGTGCTTCCATCCTTTGAGGCCGACGGGACAACAATATCTGGTTCTGAAGTAGAAGTTGGTTCAATTACAGCTAATATTGGACTATCCATACCGAGTAGTAATCCCTCGACAGGAACCTTGACTCTCATCTCGGATGGGGATATTGATATAAACTCTAATTTCGTTAATGAAAGTAGTTCAGGCAGCTTAATCCTTGATGCCGATGACCAAATCAATATTACTGGTTTGGTTGACTGGGATCCTGGTGCTTCTGGATCTGTTGAATTAAGCGGACAAGAGATTATTAGCTCGAGCTCAGGGATATTAAATATTCGAAACGGCGTTCTCAAAGTTGGAACTAAGGCAAATTCTAATCCGGGATATTTTGAGGGACAGCTTACGTTGAGTTCTGGTGTTGCCCTCGAGAAAGATGGTCCCGGCGCATTCGTATTGTCTCCATTGAGCGAATCATATGAGACTGACAACTCGATCAGAGATATTATCTTGAATGAAGGCAAGCTTGCGGTTCAAAATCAATATGCTCTGCGAACCGACGGCTCACCTTATTCTGGAACGATTTACTTCAGAGGGGGAGAATTCAGCCATGGTTCGGCTACTGATTTCTCCTCGAACTTTTCGGCTGAGGCAGATCAGCAATTCAAATTAACAATTCTAGGACCTGGTGGAACATACAATACTGCATTGCAAAGTGTAGGGGGAACATTCGAACTTCTCTCCGGAAACTTAACATTCGCTGCTGATAATACTTATACGGGATCAACAACAGTCACAAATGGTCTCCTGACCATTGGCAACGACAGTGCTTCTGACCCGTCGGGTAATTTGAATAGTAGCGCCCCTCTTGTCGTCGCAGATAGTGCTGAAGTGATCCTTAAAAATAATATTGAAGTTGGATCAATTTCCGGTTCAGGCACCATTGATTTGGGCTGGTCCCCTGATACTTACGATTTGACCGTTGGTGGTGATAATAGCAATACAACTTTTTCAGGCGAATTACAGGGTAGTGGGACTCTCGTTAAAAATGGTTCGGGGACATTGAATCTTGGTTTGACTACGCCAAATGTTGATCTTGATATTCTTAATTTATTTCAAATTGAAGCGGGAACGATCGTTTTAACTAGTCCTCAAGCCAAGGATATTCGTATAGATGGATCGATTACGAAAACCACCTCTGATCCTGCAACATTCCAGGTCCAAACCACTGATGGTAGTCATTTGACGATTGATACTTCGATTATTTCGACAGCAGGATCTCTGGATGTGCAAGCAAAATCTGATGGCAATGTTGTTTTAGATGTAAACGAATCGATCAGTACGCAGGGTGGAGATATTGTTTTATGGTCTAATTCTGGGGGAAAACAGTCGGGATCTGGAGAGCACTTTGTCCGCCTTGAGGCTGGATCGTCTCTAAATTCCTCGGGAGGTAATATTGTTTTAGGCGGTGGCTTGGATATAAATAACGATGGTTATCCAGATGGCTATGCCTATATCGGTGATGATGTCTCAGGGAATGCCCCTGGTTCGGATACCGCAATGGGTCAGCCTGGTCTAAGTATCGGGAGTGTTCGAGATCAAAACGGTGCTCTCATAAGCATTAACTCAGCTGGTGGAAATATTGAAATGCGGGGGCGATCTGGAGCTCCATCAAATGATTCAGAGGGATTTGGTTCTCAACGTAATTTTGTTGTTAATTCTGGAACAGGCAGCATTTTGATTGAGGGAGATCAGGTTTCGCCATCAGGTGGCGTTGGTCTCCGTTTCGGTGCATCAAGTTATTACCCCGAGGTTGCAATTACGTCTGCTAGCACGACCTCACCTGCGGTTCATTTGAAAGGTACATCTCAAAATCGTAGTGGAATTCGATTGGGTGAAGGGACTGGCTCCATCAATCCTGGCAATGTCTTGATTCAGAGTACGGCCGCATCGGGGGGTGGAATCAGAATTCAGGGTTCATCGGCACAATCAACACCCGTGAATGGTTCAGATCGGGGCATCACCCTATGGGGTGAAAACAGTACACACTCTCAGGTTGATGCAGTTATTTATCAGATTTTATCCAATGTTGGGGAGATTGAATTTCTGAGTACTATTGATTCAGCAGTTTCAGAGATTGGTGTCTATGCTGATGTTCATCTTGGCCAACGTTTCTCAGATGTTCCTGTTCAAGGTGTCGCTCCTATCCTAGGTTCCAGTAATATTGCAACGACGTTTAGAGCAGATAGGGGTGTTTACTTCTCCCAAGGAGGTGTATATGGATCTGGTTCAATTCAGGTCTCACCATATACAGCTGGCCAAAGCATAGGCATCAATTCAGGCGGAGACTTTGAAGTCTGGTATCTGGATAATTTAGATAGTGCTTTTTCGAGTGTCACTATCGGTGATGACATTTCAACCAATGGAATTGCTGCGGATTCGGCAATTGATGTCAACAGTTCAACCTTGTTTAATTCTGGTTCGGCTGGCCTTAATTTCTCGCAGACCTTGTCGGGAAGTGATGATGATATTTCTTTTAAGGTGATTGGGGATTCTTCTGTTGCAGCCATCAATATTGGATCGGGAGGCCTGACAAAGTCTGGTTCAGGAATTCTGAATTTAACAGTTGAAAATTCTTACTCTGGTTCTACCACAATTGATGACGGCACACTGCGTATTTCTGATAGTGCGGCGCTTGCTTCGAGCAGTACGGTGAATCTTAATGGTGGAATCTTTCGATCTTCAGTGAGTACAAGTGGCGAAGGGTCTTCCGTGGTACTTGGTGGTTCCGGGGGTACTCTTGAGGTGGATGATGGTGCCACATTAACAGTTACAGGAATCATCAGTGGCACAGGATCACTGACAAAAATGGGGCCTGGAACGGTTGCGTTGGCGGGTCCTAACACCTATGAAGGTTCTACCGTGGTGAATGCAGGAACGCTTAGGGTTTCTGGGAGCCTTGCGGATACGACGGCGGTCATTGTTGCATCGGGTGCAACCTATGAATTGGGAGCAGATGATGCGATTGGTTCTCTTGCTGGAGCGGGAAATGTTGATCTGACTTCTTATGCCTTGACTGCAGGAGGCAATAACGCGCCCA
>QCUM01000021.1 GCA_003210735.1 Synechococcus sp. AG-679-D13 | reverse complement strand
TCACATCCAACCCCGTGGAGCTGAAGCTCATCACCAGTGCCATCAAGGCGGGGACGAGCACCGAAACGCTGATCAACAGCAGAGCGGGCAGAACAAAGGCCCAGGCGATGAGGCTGTGCCGCACGACAGGGACGGAACTGATGGGAGATTACGGGCAGGAAACGGTCTCTGCCGGGCAAAGTGGCGGCAGTGGATGCTCTTGCCATGGTTGCCTCCTCCACCCTGCGTCGAATTCCGGTTGCCCTGGAACGAAATCCCTATGAGGTGGTGATCGGCGCTGGCGGTCTGGCTGGAATCGGAGCAGAGCTCAAGCAGGCCGGCATCCGCGAAGGTCGGCGAATTCTGGTAGTGAGCAATGCCGATGTGGCTGGTCCATATGGAGCGACCTGCCTGGATAGCCTGCGCAGGAACGGTTTCGAAGCAGAACTGCTGGTGATTGAGGCCGGCGAACAACACAAGACGCCAGCCACGGTGGCGTCGATCCATAACGCAGCTTTCGATCAGCGACTTGAACGCAGCTCGTTGATGCTGGCCCTCGGCGGTGGGGTTGTGGGTGACATGACGGGCTTTGCAGCGGCCACATGGCTGCGCGGGGTCGGGGTCGTGCAAGTTCCCACAACACTGCTGGCCATGGTCGATGCAGCCATCGGCGGCAAGACCGGGGTAAACCATCCAGGCGGTAAAAACCTGATCGGTGCCTTCCACCAGCCCAGGTTGGTGCTGATTGATCCGGACACGTTGTCGACCCTGCCGCGGCGCGAATTCCGTGCCGGAATGGCAGAGGTGATCAAATACGGCATTCTCGGCGATGCGGAGCTGTTCCAGACCCTCGAGGCCTGCAGGGCACCCGATTCAGCGCAAGGGCTCGGGAACAGTGTTCTCGAGACGATCCTGGAGCGTTCGGCAGCCGCCAAGGCCCGGGTGGTCGCGGAGGATGAGCGAGAGGGAGGCCTCAGAGCGATCCTCAATTACGGCCACACGTTCGGCCATGTTGTGGAAACACTCTGCGGCTACGGCACATGGCTGCATGGTGAAGCCGTGGCCATCGGCATGGTGGCCGTTGGGCAGCTGGCGATGATCCGTGGCAGCTGGAGTGCAGACGACATGGAGCGGCAACAACAGCTGATCGCTCAGTGCGGCCTGCCGTCGGCCTGGCCAAAGCTGGATCCCGAGGCCGTGCTCAAAACACTGCAGGGCGACAAGAAGGTGCTGGATGGAAAATTGCGCTTCATCCTGCCCACCGCCATCGGCAGTGTGGAGATCCGCGACGACATCACCCGGGAGGAGATCCTCAGATGTCTGGAGCAGCTCGCAGGCTGAGGCTGGAGGTCCCTGCACCCCGCCCATAGAGCAGCCAGCGGAACTCTCCAAGGCCGGCTGGATCCACCAGTCGAAGCAACGCTTCACGCCGCTGCAGAGCCTCCGGCAGCTGCTGTGGAGGCAGCTGTTGAAGGGCATTCAACCGCTCTGCCAAACCCAACGCCAGCACCATCTCCCCCTGGCGGCGCTGATCGAGCAACTGCCATCCCTTGGAAACCGCAGCAGCATTCAGGCTCTCAATGCACACATGGCTTGTGAGGTCCTGTCTCCCCGGCGCAGCGAGAGGGTCCAATCCGGCGGCACCTCCCCCATAGGCCATAAGCGTGCCCTCCGAGCGGCGGGAGGAGTAGTAGCGCTCTGCTTCCAGGGCGTAGTCGATCACAAGCAACACCCCTTGATCGATCGCTGCAGACAGGCTCTGCAACCAGGCTCCGTAACAGCCATGCCATTCACTGCACCAGCCCTCCGTAGCATCCGCTGGAGGCAAACAGCAGTCCGAAGCGGCAATGGCTTCAGCCAGCGGCTCAGGCAGGGGCAGAAGGCACCAGCTGAGACGACCGTTGCTCAGTAACTCCACTCCCTGCAACTGCAAACAACCAGCCTCGAAGACCACGCGGTCCACAGGCAGTGCATCGAGGAGTTCATGGGCCAACACCACACCCTGAACCGGGGCAGCTGCCAAGTCCTCCAGGGAGCACCAGCGCAGCGACGGCATGGATGCTTCGTTGATCTGCGTCTTGGCGAGGCGTTGCTGCTGCCGCGACCGGAGTGCTGAACTGCGCTCCACCAGCACCAGCTCAAGACGCTGCATCAGTTCCGGTGCAAGCTCATGAATGGCCTGGAGCAGATCTGCGGCCAGGTCGCCCTCACCAGGGCCGACCTCCACCAGAGAAAGACGCCGTCCATCGCCGGGGAGGGATTGGAACAGGTCGATCAGCTGTTGCGCCAGCAATTCGGCGAAGTCCGGCCCGAGAGAAGGCGACGTAGCGAAGTCGCCACCGGGACCAATCCGAACCTGACCAGCGCCGTAATAGCCGTGCTCAGAGTGAAAAAGGGCCCACTCCATGTATTGACGAAATGGGACCACACCTCCGGCCGCATGAAAAAGCTTGGCCAACCAAGCCGGGCAAACCGCAGGCGTCGGATTCATTGGAGAGAATGCCGGTCGCAGAAGCAGATCCATGGGAACACATCGCAACGGCTGCTTTTGGGCTTTCGTCCTGGCCGTCGCCCTGAGTCTGGGGATTGGAACTCCCGTAAGCGCCTACGACAACCCTGAGTTACTTCCGGATCACCCCACTCCCGTGATCGATCTGGCCAAGGCCTTCAGCAACGCACAGCGCGCAAGCCTTGAGCAAAGCCTCAACACCTTTGAGGCGGAGACCGGTTGGAAGCTTCGAGTGCTGACCCAGTACGAGCGAACGCCCGGACTGGCCGTGCGCGAATTCTGGGGGCTGGATGAGAGCAGCCTTCTGCTGGTGGCTGATCCCCGCGGCGGGAATCTGCTCAACTTCAACGTGGGTGATGCCCTTTTCGCGCTGATGCCGCGCACCTACTGGGTTGAGCTGCAGACCCGTTTCGGCAATCAGTTTTACGTCAAAGATCACGGGGAGGACGGCGCCATCCTCGACTCCCTAAATGCGGTGGAAATCTGCCTGGAGCGCGGAGGATGCCAGGTGGTTCCTGGTTTACCTCTGGAGCAATGGCTCTGGACCTTGACCACTTCAATTCTGGGTGGCTTGATCGCCGGTTTCGCCTCCTACCCCCGCAAGGAGGGTGAAACAATCGCCTGGGCCTGGGTGCTGCTGCTTTCACCCCTCTGGGTGATGTTGTTCGGAGTCTTTGGAATTGCGCCGGTGGTCACCCGCACCTCCGATGTGATGCCGCTGCTGAGAAACGGTGTTGGCTTTATGGGAGGCGCGATTGCGGCCTACCTGATTGCCCAGGCGACGGTCGGTCGGCGCCTGGAGAACAATTCAGAGAGCTGATCAGGAACGAAGGCGATCGAGGACCGAACGGTCCTCGAGGGTGCTGGTGTCTCCACTGACCTCCTGACCCGACGCCAGCGCTCGCAAAATTCTGCGCATGATCTTGCCGCTGCGGGTTTTAGGCAGCGCATCGCTGCATTTGATTTCATCCGGACGGGCAATCGGACCGATTTCCACACCCACATGGGATCTGAGTTGCTGCACAAGCTCCTCGGAGGCCTCTCGACCCGCTTCCAGAGTCACAAAAGCAACGATTGCCTCGCCTTTGAGATCGTCCGGGCGACCAACCACTGCTGCTTCGGCGACAGCTGGATGGCTCACCAGGGCGGATTCAATCTCCATGGTGCCGAGACGGTGACCGGAGACGTTGATCACGTCATCAACCCGACCCATCACCCAGAAGTACCCGTCGGCATCACGCCGGGCACCATCCCCCGCGAAGTAGAGGTACGACCCATCCGCCGGGCGAATGTGCTCCCAGTAGCTCTCGCGGAACCGCTGCGGGTTTCCGTGCACCGTGCGCATCATCCCCGGCCAGGGGGCGCGAACAGCCAGGTAGCCACCTTGATCGGCATCGCAGCTGTTGCCTTCCGCATCGATGATGTCTGCCTGAATCCCAGGCAGCGGAAGGGTTGCTGATCCAGGCTTGGTGGGAGTCGCGCCCGGCAACGGACTGATCATCACGCCGCCGGTTTCGGTCTGCCACCAGGTGTCGACGATCGGGCAGCGATTGCCGCCGATCACCTCGCGATACCACATCCAGGCCTCAGGATTGATCGGCTCGCCAACGGTGCCCAGCAGACGAAGACTGCTCATGTCGAATTGATCCGGCACTGCACGTCCGCTCTTCATGAAGGCCCGGATCGCCGTTGGTGCTGTGTAGAAAATCGAGATGGCGTGCTTCTGGATCAACTCCCAGAAGGCACCGGGATTCGAGGGACGCGGGGCCCCCTCGTACATCACCGTGGTCGCACCATTCGAGAGCGGGCCGTAAACGATGTAGCTGTGGCCTGTGATCCAGCCCACATCAGCCGTGCACCAGAACACATCGTCATCACGGATGTCGAAGATCCACTGAAAGGTGAGGTGAGCCCAGAGGTTGTACCCAGCCGTGGTGTGAACCACCCCCTTGGGTTTGCCGGTGGAACCAGAGGTGTAGAGCACGAACAGGCGATCTTCACTCGCCATCGGTTCCGCGGCGATCTCGGTGCTCTGGCTCTCCACCAGCTCATGCCACCACTGATCACGGCCAGCGACCATGTCGACAGGCTGCTTGGTGCGCTGCACCACCAGCACGGCCGACACGGTGGGGCAGGCCCCATCAGCAAGGGCTGCATCCACGGCAGGCTTCAGCGACACCGGCTTGTCTTTGCGAAAACCGCCATCGGCGGTGATCACGGCTTTGACGTCGCCGTCATTCAGCCGATCCCGAAGCGCCTCCGATGAAAACCCACCGAACACCACGGAATGGGGTGCACCGATCCGGGCGCAGGCCAGCATCGCAATGGCAGCTTCCGGAACCATCGGCATGTAAAGGGCAACCAGATCGCCCTTGCTGATCCCCATGGCCTTGAGGGCATTGGCGGCCTTACAGACCTCCGCATGCAGTTGCCGATAGGTGAAACGCCGCACGTCGCCTGGTTCACCTTCCCAGATCAGTGCCGTTTTATCCGCCCGAGGACCATCAAGATGACGGTCGAGGCAGTTGTAGGAGAGGTTGGTGGTTCCTCCTTCGAACCACCGGGCAAATGGAGCATCCGACCAGTTGAGAACGGTATGAAACGGCTCGAACCAATGCAGCTCGCGACGGGCCGCATCACCCCAGAATTGATCGGGGTCACTCTTCGCAGCATCCGAAAGGGCCCGGTAGGCCTCAAGACTGCCGATTCTGGCCTCGGCAGCAACGTCGGCCGGAGGATCGAAGACCCGCTGCTCCTGCAGCACGCTTTCGATCGTCGTTTTGGCGTCGGTCACAGCAGGGGGCGGAACACTCAGTGGAAGGGTAAGGAGAGGAACCGGCATGAATCCAGTTCCCGTATCAATCTTTCGGACTGCCGACGCGTTTGACTGGCATCAATCCACCGGTGATCGCCTTGAACGCGTCGCCCGCAGCCTGCCTGTTCGATCTGGATGGACTGCTGCTCGATACCGAGCCCCTGCATGGACGGGGTTGGGCTGAAGCGGCAGCACGGTTCGGGGCAACACTGAGCCAGAACCAGTTGTTGGAGCTGCGGGGGCGCCGCCGTCTCGATTGTGCCGAGCAGGTGGATGCCTGGTTGCCAAAAAGCATCGGCACGGACGCTTTGCTCGCCGTGCAGCAACCCATTGTGCGGGCCCTTCTCGCCAAAGCCCCAGCGATGCCCCATGCCGAGACCCTTGTGGAGCATTGCAAAGCCTGCGGTGTTCCAATGGCACTCGTCACCAGCAGCAGCCGGGAGGCCGTGGCATTCAAAGCCGCTCCTCATCCCTGGCTGGAGAGCATTCACCAGCGCATCTATGGCGATGACCCCCAGCTCAAGTCTGGCAAGCCCGATCCAGCTCCGTTTCTTCTGGGGGCCAAGAGGCTGGGGGTCTCAGCTCAGGACTGCTGGGCACTCGAGGACTCGCAAGCGGGCACGGCGTCCGCCTTGGCGGCAGGGTGCCGGGTGTGGGTCGTGGGAGGAACGCTCTCAGACAACGACGTCAGCGGTAATCCCATTCACGTGAGCGACCTTGGACAGGTGCTGGCCCAACTGGTCAGTACAGCCGGCTGAGCACAAAATCGGGAAGTTCGAGCAGTGCAGACTTGCTGGGGGAATCCGAGAGCCAGTTAATCGCTTCACGCGCTTCGCGGGCGAACGTTTCTGCCAATTCGCGGGTGCGCGGGATCGCTCGAGACGAGCGCACCATGTCGAGAGCTTGGCCCAGGTCACCATCCTGACTGAACTCCCTGGCAATCAATGGCTGAAGGCCCGGATGCTCCTCCATGGCATAAAACGTGGGGGCTGTCAGGTAACCGCTGGCCAGGTCACTGGCTGCGGGTTTCCCCAGCTGCTGATCACTTCCTGTGAAATCGAGAATGTCGTCAACCACCTGGAAGGCAAGACCGAGTTGCCGTCCGAATTGATAAAGGCTGTCGAGCTGATCAGGGGAACAACCGCTCAGAACGCCTGCAGCACGGGTGCTGTTGGCAATCAATGAGGCTGTCTTGCAGTAACTCTTTTCGAGATAGTTCTCGAAACTCTGGGCCATATCAAAGCGGAACAATCCCTGCTTCACCTCACCATCCGCGAGATCCATGATCACGCGACTGAGAAGCTTCACCACTTCCAGGTCGTCAAGATTGGCGAGATGCCAGCTGGCCTGTGCAAAGAGAAAATCACCGGCAAGAACCGCAACCCGGGCATCAAAGCGGCTGTGAACTGTATCCACACCACGGCGAGTGGATGCTTCATCCACGACATCGTCGTGAACCAGGGAAGCGGTGTGGATCATCTCCGTGATCTCCGCCAGGCGTCGGTGGCGAGGAGAGAGATCTCCAGTGCTTGAAAGGGCCCGGGAGGTCAGCAGAACGATTCCAGGACGGATGCGCTTGCCACCGGCACTGAACAGATGCTCTGCAGCGGCCTGAAGGATCGGGTGTCCAGCACCGATCAGATTGCGCAGGTCTCCGAGCAGGGTCTCGAGATCGGTCTCGACCGGTTGCAGCAGCTCGGTGACGGTGGTCATGAAACCTCTAGACGCCGCGATCCTAGTGGTCTTGGTCAGGACGCCGCAGCAGTTGATGCATGACCACAGGACGCTCACCGAGCCAGGGCGTT
Source organism: Synechococcus sp. AG-679-D13 (assembly GCA_003210735.1). Taxonomy (GTDB): domain Bacteria; phylum Cyanobacteriota; class Cyanobacteriia; order PCC-6307; family Cyanobiaceae; genus Parasynechococcus. The sequence goes on along the minus strand of QCUM01000021.1, from coordinate 27,489 downwards.
GCTCGGCTGGCAAAACCATCGGGATCTGCCGTCACGTTGAAACAACAGGCATCGAGCTGCAGACAATCAGCGACAGGCGCACAGGGCGGCCCGAGAACTGCATCGAGCTGATGGGCCACACCGATGGCAGGGTCGATCAGCTGAACCGACTCGGGCAGAAGCTGCCTGAGCAGCGGCACCAGCAAGGGGTAGTGGGTGCAACCCAGCACGATCGAATCCACCGATGCCGCCAGCAGCGGCGCGAGGTAATCCGTGGCAGCGCGACGAAGGTCATCGCTGCACAGATCACCAGTTTCGATCAACGGCACAAAGGCAGGGCATGACTGCTCCAGAACCACAGAGCCCGGCTTCAAGGCTTCGATGCTGGCGCGGTAAGCGCCGGAGTTCACGGTGGCAGGGGTCGCCAGAACCCCCACCCGTCGGGTTTTGACCATCGCGGCAGCAGCACCGATGAGTCCGATCACAGGGCAGCCCGCCTGGCCCTCAGCCACATCACGAGCCAAGGCATTGGTGGTGTTGCAGGCCATCACAACGGTGGTGACCCCCTGAGCGCGAAGCCAGGCCACCACCTCAGCAGCAATCAAGCGGATCTCCGCAGGGGCCCGGTTGCCATAGGGAACCCTCGCGGTGTCGCCCAGATAAACGCAGCGCACACGTCCGTGGCGTTCGAGCACTCGTTTCAGAACGGTCAGTCCACCAACGCCACTGTCGAAGAAGCCCAGCAGCGGTTTCATCGCACCTCCCGCTTCAGGTAATCAAGGATTCCCGTGGCAATGGCGAGGGCCAGCCGACGGCGGTGAGCCGGTTGAGCAAGGCGGGGCGCATCGATGTCACCGGTGACAAACCCCATCTCAATCAAGGCGGCAGGCATGACGGTGCGTCGGATCACAAAGAAACGACCTCGCCTCACACCACGGTTGGGAGTTCCGGGAGAAACATTCACCATCTGCTGCTGCAGGTAAGACGCCAACCGCCCAGAGCGGGGATCTGAGAAAAAGAACGTCTCAATGCCGTTCACATCGGGCCGTCGCATGTTCAGGGCATTGGCATGGATGCTGATGAAGGCGGTGGCCTGCGAACGGTTGGCCAGGGAGACACGGGGCGGCAGATCCACATCCACCTCACGGGTCCGGGTCATCAACACCTCCACTCCGCGAGCCCGCAACAGGGCGGCCACCTGTAGAGAGATATCGAGCACGACATCCGTCTCGCGCAGTCCGCGGATCCCGACGGCACCGGGGTCCGGACCGCCATGGCCCGGATCGATCACGATGCGATAGCGACCTGTGGGAACGACGGGTAATCCGGAGGGATCCACCGGCGTGGTGGTGGGACGGAAGCCGCTCGGGGGGAGCCAGGCTGTGGCACGACCGCTTAAGTCCCCCTCGCCGAAATCGGCCAGCCCCTTGATCGGAAGACCGCTGAAACGAAGTTCCCAGCGATCCGGAGCTGTGCCGCGCAGCTTCAGATCCGCAGGGTTCAGCCGGGTCTGTGGCTGGAATTCCACCACCAGGCGTGTTGCGCCAGGGCGGGGTTTGCCGAGGCGAATTTCACGCACGGCGCCGCGACCAGCCAGGCGCCTCGGGAAGCGGAGTTCACCCGGGAAATCAATCCATACCCTGGGGCCTCGACCATCACTTGGCGCCTGGAAAAAAGCATCCAGACGAGTGTTGCGTCGGGTGCGCAACTGCAAGGTGCCATCCTCTCGAAGCGCCCATGCGGCAAGGGCACTGGCAGCATTCGCCGGCGCTGCAGGCAGCAACAGCAGCAACTGCAAGGCTGCAGCCGAAAGCGTGAACCAGCGGCGCGATCGGAACCCTGCCATGGGGTTCAGAACAAAGCTGGCTGACGGTGACGCAGGCTCGGCATCTGCCCTCGCACATTCAAGAGATGACCGGTGTTCAGGGGGGCGATCGCCGATCCAACGACAGCACCGGCATCCGCCAGAACCGTGCCCCAGGGATCGATCACCAGTGAATGTCCGTGGCTATGGCGTCGTCCGTAGTGCTGACCGGTCTGAGCGGGCGCCATGACGAAGGCTGTGTTTTCAATGGCCCGTGCCTGAAGGAGCACCTGCCAGTGGTCCTTTCCGGTGAATGCAGTGAATGCAGCAGGAATCATCAACAGTTCGGCACCTTCACCGACCAGATGGCGGTAGAGCTCAGGAAAGCGCACGTCGTAGCAGATGGACAGACCCACCTTGCAGAGTCCTGGAATCTCCACAACAGGCGGCAGCTGCTGCCCGGCGTCAACGGTGGACGACTCCCTGTAGGTGTTGCCGTCCGGCAGGTCCACATCAAACAAGTGAATCTTGTCGTAGCGAGCCAGCAGCTGACCATCGCGGTCGACCAGTTCAGCGCGATTGAGGGTCCGGGAACCATCCCCCACCGGCACCGGGAAACCTCCGCCCAGCAACACCACCTGATAGCGCCGAGCCATCGTCACCAGAAACCGACTGCATTGCTCGGCAAGCGCGGGGGCAAGAGCAAGCTTTTGGCTGTCATCGCCCATGAAGGCGAAGTTCTCGGGCAATCCGATCAATTCAGCACCGCGCCTGGCCGCCAGGTCGATCTGCTCTTCAGCGGCGTTGAAGTTCAGTTCGGGGTTCTGACCGCTGGTGAGCTGGACAGCAGCGGCCAGAAAATCAGTCACAGGACGGGTTCATTAGCGCCGATTTTAGAAGCGATCAGACACCCTGCAGCACTCCTGGATCCTGCTGAGTCGGAACGACATCAAGTTGATCCAATCCGGCGCAGCAACGGAAGTCGTCGTCGTGGTCGCCCAACCCGATCAAGCGTTGGCCATGGGTCGCACAACGCAGACCGGCTTCCGGATCTGAGCTGTGCTGCCTCCAGAGCGCCAGCGCAGCCGTGGCTTCGTCGTTGGCGGTCACAACCGTCGCACCCCCCATCTGCTGAAGTCGCTCAATCAGGGCTCCAGCCGCAAGGGAGTCCTCCAGGGAATAAGACCCTTCCCAACCACTGCCGACGATTGCCAGCGTGGCTGGTTGGCGATCGATCAGACGCTGGGCGACGGCTCCCCGGTTCGGCAGGGCTGCGGTGAGCAGCAGGGGAACCGCACGAACGCGATCCAGGGCTCGGGTGCCATTGGTGGTGCTCATGAACAAACGCTTCCCCTGCACCACAGCCCTGGTCACGGCCACAGGCGAGTTCCCCAAATCAAAACCCGCCAACTTCTGACCACCGCGTTCCCCCAGAAGCAGCCGCTGTTCGGCCGGCCATGCCTCGGCCGCAGCCTTTAGATCGTCCAGGTCAGCAAACGCCTGGACCGCCTCAGCGCCGTTGTGCAACGCCCAGGCGATGGTGGTTGTGGCGCGCAGCACATCGATCACAACAGCTGCTTCGGGTTGAGCCGCTGACGGCATTTCCGCCGGCACATGGAAATAGGAAATCTGCATGGCCACGCTGGACATCGGCGTGCGACACAGTACCGAGACAACCCGGCTGTTTTGCCTCAACTTCATGGCCCTGTTCGGATCCGGCCCGGCCACCCGCGACCTGCGGGGCTTTCTCGCTCTGCTCGAGCAGCGGGGACAACTGAAACGAATCACCGCACCGGTTGATCCGGATCTGGAACTCGCCGCCATCGCTGACCGGGTTCTTGGTCAGGGCGGTCCTGCCCTGTTGTTCGAGAACGTGATCGGCTCCTCGATGCCTGTGGCCGTCAACACCCTCGGCACGGTGGAACGCGTCGTGTGGAGCATGGGGCTCGAAAAGGCTGAACAACTCGAGGAACTTGGTTCACGCCTGGCTTTGCTGCAGCAGCCCCGTCCACCCAAAGGGCTCCAGGAAACCAAACAGTTCGCGAGGGTGTTCTGGGACCTGGTGAAGGCCAAGCCGGATCGTGATCTCACACCGCCGTGCCGGCAGCAGATCTTCCGCGGCGATGAGGTCAATCTTGACAACATCCCACTGATCCGTCCCTGGCCGGGGGATGCCGGTGGTGTGGTCACCCTTGGTCTGGTGATCACCAAGGACCCAGAAACCGGTGTCCCCAACGTTGGGGTCTATCGACTCCAGAGGCAGTCGGTCAACACGATGACCGTGCATTGGCTGAGTGTGCGTGGGGGTGCGCGACACCTGCGTAAGGCCGCCGCCATGGGCAAAAAGCTCGAGGTTGCCGTCGCTATCGGTGTGCATCCGCTCCTGGTGATGGCCGCAGCCACTCCGATACCCGTGCAGCTGAGTGAGTGGTTGTTTGCCGGGATCTATGCAGGAGAAGGCGTCCGGCTCGCCCCCTGCAAAACCATTGATCTGCAGGTACCCAGCCATAGCGAAGTGGTTCTGGAGGGAACAATCACCCCTGGGGAGGTGATGCCCGATGGTCCCTTTGGAGACCACATGGGCTTTTACGGCGGTGTGGAGGACTCACCTCTGGTGAGATTCCACTGCATGACCCAGCGTCGGGATCCGGTGTTCCTCACCACGTTCAGCGGAAGGCCACCGAAGGAGGAGGCGATGCTCGCCATCGCCCTGAATCGGATCTACACACCGATCCTGCGTCAGCAGATCCCTGAGATCACCGACTTCTTCCTGCCGATGGAAGCTCTCAGCTACAAACTTGCGGTGATCTCGATCGACAAGGCCTATCCGGGACAGGCCAAACGAGCCGCCATGGCCTTCTGGAGCGCCCTGCCCCAGTTCACCTATACCAAGTTCGTGGTGGTGGTCGACCGTCACATCAACGTGCGCGATCCCAGGCAGGTGGTGTGGGCTATCGCTGCACAGGTGGATCCCCAGCGGGATCTGTTCACCCTTGAGAACACACCCTTCGACAGCCTGGATTTCGCAAGCGAACAGCTCGGTCTCGGTGGACGCCTGGCCATTGATGCCACCACGAAGGTTGGACCAGAGAAAAATCATGCCTGGGGCGAACCACTGAGCCGCCCAGCTGATCTGGAGCAACGCGTTTCCGACCGCTGGGCTGAACTCGGCTTGACAGACCTCGGTGATGAAGAACCGGATCCGAGCCTGTTCGGCTATGCCCTGGATCGGCTGATTCAAGGTCTGAAGACCGGCCAATAGGATCCTCGAAACGATTTCCAGCCTTGAGCGCGACCGGTAGCAACACCCCCCATCGCGCGCTTCGGGCTGGCGGATCCCTCCATGGCCGGGTAACGGTGCCGGGAGACAAATCGATTTCCCACCGCTCTCTGTTGTTCGGAGCGATCGCGGAAGGCACTACAACCATTGATGGTCTCCTCCCCGCGGAAGATCCCATCAGCACCGCGGCCTGCCTGCGTTTGATGGGTGTTGCAATCAGTCCGATCGAAGCCGGGGCGATCGTCACCGTTGAAGGTGTCGGCCTGGATGGACTCAAGGAGCCGGCGGAGATCCTCAACTGCGGCAACTCCGGCACAACGATGCGGTTGATGCTTGGCCTTCTGGCGGGCCGGGACGGTCGCCATTTCGTGCTCGATGGCGATGCATCGTTGCGACGTCGACCGATGCGGCGGGTTGGCAATCCCCTTGCCTCGATGGGCGCGGATGTACGCGGTCGAGATAGCGGCAACCTGGCACCCCTCGCCGTTCAGGGACGCCCCTTGAAGGGCACGGTGATCGGTACACCTGTCGCCAGCGCCCAGGTGAAATCGGCCCTCCTGTTGGCCGCACTCACAGCGGGGAGTGCCACAACTGTGATCGAGCCTGCGCAATCCCGGGATCACAGCGAGCGGATGCTCAAGGCCTTCGGCGCAGACCTGACCGTCGGCGGCGAAATGGGGCGCCACATCTCCGTGAAACCAGGCGCAACTCTGCACGGACAAACCGTGGTTGTTCCAGGAGACATCAGCTCAGCAGCCTTCTGGTTGGTGGCCGGATCCCTGATCCCTGGAGCAGACCTCACCATCGAGAACGTGGGGCTGAATCCAACGCGGACGGGAATTCTTGAGGTTCTGGATCAAATGGGTGCCCGGATCGAGGTGCTCAATCCCCGGGACGTGGCAGGGGAACCGGTCGGTGATTTGCGGGTCACCCATGGACCACTGCAACCGTTTGAATTTGGGGAGGAGATCATGCCCCGGCTGGTGGATGAGGTGCCAATCCTCTGCGTTGCAGCCTGCTTCTGCGATGGGGAGAGTCGTATCAGCGGCGCCTCTGAGCTGCGGGTGAAGGAGACCGATCGACTGGCGGTGATGGCCCGTCAACTCAAAGCGATGGGGGCTGAGATTGAAGAGCAGGAGGACGGCGTGACCATCCGCGGCGGACATCCCCTGAAGGGTGCTGGGCTGGACAGCGAAACGGACCATCGGGTCGCCATGAGCCTGGCCGTTGCAGCGATGCTGGCGAAGGGAGACTCGACGCTGGCACGGAGCGAAGCAGCAGCGGTCTCATATCCCACCTTCTGGGAGGAACTTGAACGCCTCCGCAACTGATCTCGGCCGGCTGGAGGCCTATCCGACAGCCGATGGAAGCTTCAGCCTCCACAGCTGCCATTTCGGTGAAGCGTTTCACAACTCCGCCGGGGCTCTGAACGAAGCAAGAGCGAAATTCGTTGAACCGGCAGAACTCCATCGCTTCAAGCCGAATCGGTCCGTGGCCGTTCTCGATGTCTGCTTCGGGTTGGGGTACAACAGCGCCGCAGTACTGGCTGGATTGCCCGAACTAGCTCCGTTGGATTGGTGGGGGCTGGAACTCGATCGGCGGCCGTTGGAACTGGCCCTCAACCAACCAGTTTTCAGGAGGATGTGGTCCACGTCCGTGCTGAAGCGCCTGCAGGCTCTCCACACCACTGGCGCCTGGTCGACGACATCCAGCACGGGGCAGATGCTCTGGGGGGATGCACGATCAACCCTGACCACCATCAAGCCGCAACAGCGTTTTGATCTGATCATGCAGGACGCATTTTCACCACAACGGTGTCCGGAACTGTGGAGCGACGAATTCCTTGGATGTCTGGCGAGACGTCTGAAACGAGGTGGACGGCTGCTCACCTACAGCCGATCAGCTGCAGTACGAGCAAGTTTGAAGCGTGCCGGGCTGGAGTTGTTTTCGCTGCTGGCAGCTCCAGGGGAAAGGAAGGGATGGAGCAGCGGAACGATGGCTGTCAGACCCGGTGGTGACGTGTGTCCAGATCACGGGCCTGGCTGGCGGCCGTTCTCAAGAATGGAACTGGAGCATCTGAGCACCCGTGCCGCGATCCCCTTCCGCGATGCATCAGGAACCAGCACATCCGTCGAAATCCTCAAACAACGGACGCTGGAACAAAGTCGATGCGATATGGAGCCCACCAACGTGTGGCAACGCCGCTGGGGACTCACGAAACACAAGCAGGACTCAATGCAAGGGCTTTTACCGCAATAGATCTGAGCGATTCGAAAGGCGGTCAACAGGCAAGCTGATTGAGGTTTTAAATAGTTGGTCGATCGTTATGGTTAATCGGAATGAGCCGATTCATCCGTTGGAAATAATTCCTGCTCAGCAGCATCCGGCGGTGTATGGGAGCTGTTGGGAGGGACAACACCCGCGATACAGGGGGTGAGACGTTGCTAGCGCTTCCGATCCGTTCGTCTAAAAACCATCTGATTCAATCAAAATCAACATGAAATTCTTTCGAAGCTATGGAGAGCTCTCTGAGGAAAAGCAGAGATGAACAGATCAAACAAACCATTGCAATAGCAAAGATCGGCAAAACAAAACCCGATAGATTAAAAGGCGTAACGCTACTAATAAAGAGGACAATCACATCGATTGCCGTCAAAAGAATCACCACAGTGACTAACTGAATCGACCTCATCAGCAAGGTCAAAGACCTGCGCCTACTCCCATAAATTTGAATTAATCGTTGCCGTTGCTGATCAAACTCCTGAGAACCATCAATTTCACGCCGGAGACGTTCCAGCCCATTGAATAAGCTGTCTTTACGACTAACCAAAACAGTCAGGTAATGGCCGAGGGCTCCGATCAGAAAGATTGGAGCCAAAGACAGTCTTATTGCTTCGCCAACAGTATCCGTGTCGTACTGACTGAAAAGCAAAAACAACAGCATCGCTGAGGGAGTCATTGGGTGGATCCCTGACAAGGGAACACCAAATGCAAAAATGAGTGAACGTATGAAGTGTGACTCCCAAATGCTTCAAGCGCAAACCGAGTGGCATCAGGAGGCAGGGCACTCAATCAAAGTTATCAATACGGATGCAAACCATCGCTTCCAGTGAGACCTAAAATGAGTTTAGGTACTTGGCACAGAAAAAACAAGAAATATACTAAACCTCGAACTCAAAATCGCATGCCTGACAAGCGATTGATTCTCTTGCGCCAGATCCAATAGCAACATTGCGACGCCACTTCCTTCTAAGATAATTGCATTAGCTGCATTGACCTCCCTCTCTGTATAAGCAGCATTCGCTTTATTCCACGATCAAAGATCGGCACACAGCGAAAGATCCAGCTTGTCTCTATTAAGCAGAAAGCTCTCTCATGACGCCGCACTTTCGGCCATGATACTCATCAATCATAGCGGTGATCGAGTCATGACTGCATAGAGCACTAATCGCTGGATCAACCAAGACCATGTTGTAACTGTCCTCTTACATCTCAATGCTAATGGCACCCAACGAACAACTTTGACAGCAAGATTTTCAACATGATCTAAGCCAAAAATAAGACATGCTGCACATCACAACAGATCAAGCATGCAGAATTCAGAAAACACTGACAGAATCAAGAAATTGACAACATCAGCACAAACACTTCTTTGATCGCAGCTCGCTTCCTACTCCGCCTCGGCAAGTGGCTTTATTCCTTGGGTGAACGCTTGGACAAGTCGGCCAAACCCAACGGAAACCCCATCCTCAACAGCGAAGTCGATGCAGAGGCTCCACAGGAAGAACTGGAAGACGAGGACCATGTTGAGGGTATGCCCGAAGACGCTCCCAGCTTCAAGATGGCGGGTCTCTCCGAGAGGGTGACAGGCAAATCGATGGCATCGCTGAGAGCGGAGGCTATTCAGCTTCTATTTGCATTGCATGCCGGCCATGTCATCGCGGCCGAGATTCTGTTGAGCCGAAAGATTGGCCACATCGTTGACAATGCCAATTCGGCGTATCCCGAATCCAGCGAGCAATTGCGCCAGCTGAATCAGTTCATCACAAATTGGACAAGTGACGCTGGCTCCCTCGATGCTGCCATTGGCCTGCTGCGGCAGATCGAGCTTCCCGATGCACCATTACCTGACGTCATCGAACCCAATGCAGAAGAGGCCGAACTGGGTCGTCAACTGCTGGAACGCTATGAACAAAGCTTCAATCAACAAGTCCTCGAGCAAACACTGGGGCAAGACGATTGATAGCTCAATAGCGTTCCATCAATCCCTTGCACCACCAAGAGAACATTCAACACTTGGATAATATTGATTACGGAAGACGAGTAAATAGACGGATGACCAGGATTTAACAAGCGATCGTCATTGACTCCAAAGAAGCAGTCATGCCAGAGACAAAGAAACAAAGGAATAAAGAAACAACGGGTTCAAGCTGCTGATCAAATCCTAATAGAAACAGGAATCAAACTGGTCAAATAAATATTACTAACGAATCAATTAACAAAGAAATAACTACTACACAAAACCCTATGCTGCAACACCACCCTGAAAAGAAGAGTCAATGAATAAAACAATCTACTCAGGCGAATCATTGCCTGCAAAAATATGATGTGCACCAAAATAATCAAGGAAGTCATACCCTTTCCGACTGAGCTCGTCTAAAAACTGGCTTTCTGCAAGTCTTTCGGGCACTGCTGTCAGACGCTGACGCAAAGCTAAAAACGCTTCATAGTCAGCACGTGTCATAGCTGAGGAGATAGCGAGAGTCGTCATGTTGCGCTTCCTAAGGCAGTGAGCAGTGTCGAGACCTTGGTCCCAAAGCAAATATTGGCATAGAAAGGCACCGCACACATCCTATAAATGAAGGATTAGAAGTTCGACAAGCAGGAGACCATCAACAAATCATAAGCAGGTTCTGACATACCAGATATATAAACGGAATGGGCAAGGCCATACGATAAAATATAAAAGTACGACAGGGATTAATTTTGATTTAATTAATTATTTAATTGAGGTCCATATCTTCTAATCGAAGCAATACAAACGTGGTGCCTGCATTCCCTCGACAAATCCTTATTTGACGATCCAAAACTGTGATATCAAGCCATGCAGGGAAGCTCTGCTGAACCTCACGCAACAATTTGAGCTGTCCGCGACCAGGAAATCTTGGACCCAACCAACCACCTCTAAGGAATTTCACTTCAACTCGTTGTGAGTCGACCACGTTCAAGCTGGCTTCAACCGTTATGGCCCCGATTGCTCCGAACGGACCACGGAAGCGAAGTAAGTTATAACCACGGTTATGGTCAGGGTCCAAAGCCTGAAGATTCTCAAGCCAAGGGACCTGGCGTAGCCAAGGCTGGCTAGAGCTGCTCCAACGTAAATCCCAAACACCCTTCAAAAGAGAAACATCACGACTTAAATCTGCAGGTTGAGCATCCTCCAGCTCAGATATGCGTTCTTTCAGGCTTGGATCGTTCGGCTTGTTCTGGAGTAGCGATATCAACAAATCACGATCGCTTTTCATCGCATCACAACAACTGGTGTCAACCCATAATGACAAATCATCTCCATAGATGGTGGATATTGTCCGGACAGAAACTTGTCATTGCAAATTTTATAGGCATTGAATAGAGCTTACGCGACAAACACAACAGAGAAAATTGAATTCAAATATCCGATCAAAATAAAGGGAAAAACATCCAAAGACCTTGGTATGGGAGACGCGAATCAGAGAACTCAGCAGAGAACCAGGCTTGATGCAGCTACATCAGCTCGAGGCAATCGGGCTGTCTGGTCGGCATGCGTGGTAATTCCGGCAACGGTCGCGTTAATTGCCATAACGAAACGCTGACGACAGAGGCATGCTGGGCCAATGTAGAAATGAAATAAGGTCCGAGGACCCAGCGAGAGAACTCAACAACCAAATCTCGGAGCTTCAGGCCCGGGTCGCTTTCCCACACCACTGGAGCAGCGGAGAGCATGAACAGCATGTCGAGAAGCTCCGCCAGCTTAATTTTCAAAAAAAACTGCTGATCGACGAGTTCAACAAGTAGACGTCAGCACACCAAATTGAATTTTTGCCTCTTGAGCAGAGACATTCATTCATGATTCTCAATTTGGAAGGGAATTGTTCAGCTGACTGCATTCAGTCGATGATCGATCGGTCATGCTCCATTAAAATAAAATCAGGCAGGATCGCGCTTGAATCGGGCAAAAGAAAGGTGATCGCGCCAATCTCGCCAGATAAAATAATTCAATACGCTAGAATCGTTCTATAAAGACTAGAACTTGTCAAAGCAATGCGCGCTAATCTTGTTAAGTTCAAACCGAAAGCGATTTCTTTGCGGTTTTGATAGCGGAGGTTTCGCAGCATTCTTTCTGAAAAATCATGCCAAAAAAAGCCAGAAGAGCTTTATCAATCACTGGAATTGTTATTGCGGGATGTGCAATGATCTCAGTATTCAATTCTGCCAATCTAATCTCTAGCCAATCATTAACAGGAATAGAAATCGATTCTCAAAAAAATCTGATTTATCTTTTCATCAATATGGCAATCACCTTTGCCTTCGGCGGAATCTCTCTCAAAACTTTATTAGATGATATGCAAGACTAAAATCAATCCTTGGAGCATGCGCTTTAGCTGGAGGAAAAGAAACATACCAAAAATCTATAGCGGCTCATCGAAACTGAAACAAACAAAGCTCATTCAACACACAAAAAAGAATGAATCAATAGGTTGGCGAGTTTGTTCATGCATTCAAGCATAAATTTGGCAACCCCCTTCTCCTTAGAAAAATGAAATCATAAGCGAATTCAACAATGACGTCTTCGAATTCAGTGAGATAATACAGGCCATATATATTTGCAATCAGGATCTCTCGTAAGTGCAGCTTTTTGAGCCCTCTGAACTTCCTCACGGTCTAGAAAATGGCCTGCTTGTAAAAGAATGCGCTCAAGTGCTACTTTCGCATTGGTTTGTGAGATCCAGCCCAGTTCATAGTAAGTACAGGTTGCATTCAGCCATCCTTCTGCTTCTCCCTCCAATTGGATGTCAAGTTGATCCATGGCTGGGATAGCTGAAGCGCTGAATCCACTCAAAAATAGTACTGCACACACAATCAGCGAATGACGCATTGGAAGAATTTTGTATTCCTACATACTGACAAAATAAGAAGGCTGTTTATGAGAGATGATGCACAACGAAAGACATGGTGATCAGTGGAATACCAGTGAGTACAGTGCTGTCCGCCATCCATCAAGCGACTGGCATGGTGCGAAACGCTGCCGAAGCAAATCCAGCTTGTCGAGGCCAAAAAACGACAATGGGGCTTTTCTTACAGTTAACAATGCACCTCTTAGCCCCTACAAGGTTTCATGTCATCAACGTTGACATTTTAGCAGTGAAACTCATCTCTTCTAAAACTGAGATCGATTGAAGTCGCCACTTCAAACGTCAGTCAGAATCCAAACAACAGTTCAAACTCATCAGTCGACTCATCCGCCGCTTGACTGAGCGGGGGCAACAATCTGCTCAAAACCAAATTGGGAACTGATGAGAATCTGGCACCACGATTCCCATTATCGCTCAAACGACTGGTAGCGTTTTTATATTCAACAAATAACAGAAGCAATGCTGACTGGTTCTGAGCTCCTCGCCAAGGTCAAAGAAGTTGGCGATGTCTCAAAGACCGAGCTCGCGACACAGTGCGGCTACACAAAAACCAAGGCAGACGGCTCCACCCGTGTTGCATTCACTGCTTTCTACGAAGCCCTGCTAACAGCGAAAGGAATCAACCTTGCAGGCGATGGGGCCGCTATCGGAAAGGCCGGCCGAAAGTTGCGTTACACCGCCAAAGTCCAGGGAAACGGAAATCTCTTGGTCGGCAAGGCTTACACAGCCATGTTGAATCTTGAGCCCGGCGATGAGTTTGAAATCAAGCTGGGCAAGAAAGCGATCAGATTGACTCCTGTAGGAGCAGCGGCTGATAGAGCAAGCGGCGCAGAGGGTGTCAGCGACGAAGGTGAAGCCGACCCAAGCACAGCTGAAGACTGATCACTGATTAGTTCATTCAGTTGATAATCTCCCTGTCTCTGAGGCAGGGATTTTTTTTGCTCAAGTCGTTATACAGCGTTTAAAAAACACAAAACTGACTCGAAGTCTGGTCCAGATTCACATCAATAAAATTATTTTTCGTTTCTCGAAAATTCGTCATACAAAGCAGCAGCGTCATCAACTCGCTTGATTTTGAGTAGATGCACGACACGCTTCTTCCACCAAAGATAGTTCCAATGCTGATCTAGTTTTTTAGACAGATTGTTCAATGTAAAAATCGGTTTTTCACGATAGAAAAATCTCTGGAAGCATCGTGATCAAACAGCACGCCAAAACTGCTTTTTATTGATTACTTTAGATTTAATATTCTCTTCTTGTTTAGGTCTCAGTCGGCAGACCGCCATCTGGACAGCCGACCAAATGAGGAAAACAGTCAACCAACCCAAGCCGTAATCATTTGGCGAGTCAAGGAAAAAACAAAGCGGTCACACATCAAAACCCTGGCGCAACATATCAGCAATAAAGTAGCCTTTAAGCCGTTGATTTCAGTCAATCACTTCGCATTAACGATGCGATCTGAATCGCCAAGCGTGCAGGCATCGCTTTGCAATGCATAAAGAGGAGGTTGTCTTGGACATATCCCGGTAGATTCCGCCCGTCTTAACCAACCTCCGCATGCTCGCCGTAGCCGTTCTGGCAGCCGGGAAAGGCACCCGTATGAAGAGCGCTCTGCCCAAAGTGCTGCAACCCCTGGCCGGTGCGACCCTTGTAGAACGAGTGCTCTCCAGTGCAGCCAACCTGAAGCCTGAACGGCGTCTGTTGATCGTTGGGCATCAGGCTGAACGGGTGGAGCAGCAGCTGGCTTCAACAGGAGGACTGGAATTCGTGCTTCAGCAGCCTCAGAAAGGCACAGGGCACGCGGTGCAGCAGCTGATTCCAGCTCTCAAGGACTTCGAAGGCGAACTTCTTGTGCTGAACGGTGATGTGCCTCTTCTGCGCGCTGAAACCATCGATGCTCTTGTCAGCCAACACCGGAGCAGCGGTGCCGATGTGACGCTCCTAACGGCTCGGCTCGCTGATCCGACGGGATATGGCCGTGTGTTTGCCGATACGAAAGGCATCGTGAGCAGCATCGTTGAGCATCGCGACTGCAGCGAAGAACAACGAAGCAACGACTTAACCAACGCAGGGATTTACTGCTTCAACTGGTCTGCACTGGCCGAGGTGCTTCCGAAGTTGAGCACCGACAACGATCAGGGTGAGCTCTACCTCACGGACACCGTGGAGATGTTGCCCTGTGCCATGCATCTGGAGGTGGCGGATGCTGACGAAGTCAACGGCATCAACAACCGGCGTCAGCTGGCCCAGTGTGAGGCCCTGCTTCAACAGCGGCTGCGCAACCACTGGATGGATGAGGGGGTCAGCTTCATTGATCCGGACAGCTGCACGCTGAGTGAAGGCTGCAGCTTCGGGCGGGATGTTGTGATCGAACCGCAGACGCATTTCCGCGGCAACTGCCAAATCGGCGACAACTGCCGGATCGGACCGGGGAGTCTGGTTGAAAACGCTTCGCTGGGTGCCAATGTCACCGTGCTGCATTCGGTCGTGCGTGAAGCAAGCGTTGGAAACGATGTAGCCATCGGCCCCTTTGCCCACCTCCGTCCTGCTGCCGAGGTTGGCGATGGCTGCCGCATTGGCAACTTCGTGGAGGTGAAGAAAAGTCAGCTGGGGGCCGGAAGCAAAGTGAATCACCTCAGCTACATCGGCGACGCAAGCCTGGGCACGAACGTCAATGTGGGCGCCGGCACCATCACCGCCAACTATGACGGGGTGAACAAGCACCTCACACGCATCGGAAATAACAGCAAAACGGGAGCCAATTCAGTGCTGGTTGCACCTGTAGCCATCGGCGATCAGGTGACCATCGGAGCTGGGTCAACAATCACCAAAAATGTGCCGGATGGTTCCCTTGCGATTGGTCGTGCCAAGCAGATGACCAAGGAAGGCTGGGCATCAAGGGGGGAGTGAGCTCGGCGTTTAGAGCAACGGCAGCTGAGGAAGGAGTCGTTCAAGAGCCACACCGCGACTGGCCTTGAGCAGTAGAACATCACCAGCAGCGAGCCATTCCGTCAGGGGTGACTCGGCCTCCTGCGGAGTGCCCACGCGCGCCAGACGTTTCAGTCCGGAGGCAGCCTGCTGCATCACCCGTCCCTCCTCGCCGGCATCAACCACAACCAGACCATCGAGCCCGAGTTCGGCGGCACGGGCGGCCACCTGGCGGTGCAGCTCCAGACTGCTGTCCCCCAGCTCCAACATCGTTCCAAGTACGGCGAAACGACGACCGGGCTGAGCAGCCAACAAATCCAGAGCGGCAAACATCGCCTCAGGGGAGGCGTTGTAGGTCTCGTCCAGAACGGTGAGTCCCCCCTGTTGAAAACGTCGGTTGCGTCCCCCGCTCATCGCCACCTGCATGGACTGAAGCTGGGCGGTGTTCAGCCCGAGCTCCTGTGCAACGGATACGGCAAGCATCAGGTTGCGGGCGTTGTGGACTCCCTCCAGAGGAAGGGGAAGAGAAACCCCGTTCACCACCAGCTGATCAGCCGCGACCGATCCAATCAGATCGGCTGGCGGCAGTTCAGGGTTTGTGCTGGGATCATCGGCCAACTGCACCCGGCACACCCGTCCACTCCAGATCGCCGCCAAGGTGGTCTCCAGCAAGGCATCTCCTGCGGGGATCACCACGAGGCCATCCGGCTTCAACGCAGCGGTGATCTCGCCCTTGGCGGCCGCGATTGCCGCGCGGCTGCCAAGCCTTCCGATGTGGGCGGTGCCGATGTTGGTGATCACGGCAACATCGGGTTCGCAGCAGCGGGACAACCGGGCGATCTCACCTGGGCCGCGCATCCCCATCTCGATCACCACGGCTGCATCTCCAGCAGTCGATTCCAGAACGGTGAGCGGAACACCCACATCATTGTTGTTGTTGCCTTCACTGGCGCAGACGGAACCGAGGGGCGCCAGGGCTGCACGGATCAATTCACGGGTGGTGGTCTTCCCCGCAGAACCAGTCACCGCGACCAGCGGATGGCCGAGGGAACGGCGGTGCAGCAATGCCAGCTGCTGATACGCCACCAGGGTGTCCTCAACGCACCAATGCAGCACCCCCGGCGGCACGGAATGCTCCCAACCGCTGGCCACAACAGCGGCATCGACGCCCTTGTCCGGCAGCTGGGTGAGAAACCGGTGCCCATCGAAGCGTTCACCGACCAGGGGCACAAAGAAATCACCCGGGCGGAGCTGACGGCTGTCGGTGCAAACCCTGCCGATAGGTGCGGAAGGATCCACGCAACCAGCGCGGGGAGCGCCCCAGAGATCGCTCAGCTGCTGCAACAGCAGGGTCATGCCGGTGGGACGTTGTTGAACAGAATCATGCCGTCGCCGACACGGGCTGAGCGAGCGAGCAGACGGTCGTTTCCATTGACCAATCGCAACTCGCTGTAACCCAATCGAAGACTGCGTTCCTGCCAGGTTTGCGCCAGATCCGAACGCTCACTCTCCGCCAGCTGCCACCAGGCTTCCGTCACACGCAACACAAGGCGGTTATCGGCCGGTTCAGGACGGGCTTCCTCCAGAACACCTTCGGGGGCCGATCCATCCAGAAAAAGATCAAGCAGGGGGTCCAGCAAAAGAGCAACGGGAGTCTGAGGCTCATCCGTAACAAGCGCTGGATCTGGCTCAACAGTCGGCTGAGTAACGGGTGCCGGCAGCTCCCGCACAGGAGTCGGCAGAGCCGGTGCAGCTTGAAACGGCTTCGGCAGAGTCACCTCAGGGGGGATTGGTGGCGCTTCAACCTGGCTGGAGCTTTGTGGGGCTTCCGATTCGGCAGAAGGTCGCAGAGCATTCAACTGCACCCCAGCACTCACCAGCAGGGCCAGGGAAAAGGCCAGCAGCAACGGCCAGAACAGCGGAGCCAGATCCGTGGGCCAGAAGGCAGGAACCGAGAGATCACCCTCTCGGTTCCGACGCCACAGCTCCCGTGCCCGAAGCCCCAGGTCTGCCCAGAGGGCCCGTAAATTTCGGGCCAGATCCTTCCAGGGGCTGACGTAGGGCGCCGGGAGGTTGGGCAAGGTCAGCCAGCCTTACGGCCGAAGAGACGGTTGAAGGGATTCCGGCTGGATCCACTGAGCATCGGAGCGTTCGGTGATGCATCCATCTCCCCATCATCGACACGCGAGGGGTCGGCGTCCTGTCCCTGAGAGAACTGCTCCACCAGAGCAGCATCCGGGGTTGGTTCCTTGATGCCGCATACGTCGCGGTACATGGCGTCGTAAGCAGCTGCGGAGCGATCCCAGCTGTAGTCCGTCGTCATGCCACGGCGCTGCAGTTCGGCCCAGCTGTCGCGATGGCGGTAGGCCTCCCAGGCACGAACAAGGGCGGTGTAGAAGTCGATCGGCTCAAAGCGATCGAAACAGAATCCGGTCCCGCTTGCCTCAGCAGGGTTGTGGGGCGGAACGGTGTCCACAAGGCCACCCACCTTGCGCACCACCGGGATGGAGCCATAGCGCATGGCATACAGCTGACTGATGCCGCAGGGCTCGAAACGGCTTGGCATCAGGAAGGCATCGCTGCCGGCATAAATCAGACGGGAGAGATCGTCGTCGTAGGTGAGAAACACAGCACAGCGACCCGGGTAGCGGGAAGCCAGCTGCCACAGGCCGCTCTCCAGCCCGCGATCACCGGTCCCCAGCACAACGATCTGGGTGTCGGTGTATGCCAGCAGGCGATCGGCAACTTGCAGCAGCAGATCAACTCCTTTTTGGTCGACGAGGCGACTCACCATGCCGAGAACAAAGGCTTCATCACGCACCTCAAGACCCATCCGCTCCTGCAGGGTCCGTTTGCAAACGGCCTTGCCCGAGAGGTCATCCGCACTGAAATTGGCAGGCAGGGCGCGATCGGTGGCTGGGTTCCAGGCCTCAAGATCGATGCCGTTGAGGATGCCGCGTAATTTGCCCGATATGAAATTCAGGAGGCCATCGAGCTTCTCGCCGTACTCCACGGTGCGGATCTCCTGGGCATAGGTGGGGGAAACAGCGTTGACCCGCTCGGCGTACAACAGGGCTGCCGCCATCGTGTGATCGCCCTGCATGTACCAGGGGCACCAGGTCATCCGGTCCAGCTTCCAGCGCCAGGGGCCTTGATATTTGAGGTTGTGGATGGTGAAGACCGTGCTGATCTCAGGGTCCTGATGCATCCAGACCGGGATCATGCCGGTGTGCCAGTCATGGCAGTGCAGCACCTGCGGCTTCCAGACATTCCAGGAAAACTCCGCCGCTGCGCTGGCGAAGAAGGTGAAGCGCCAGTCTTCATCCTCACCCCCATACACGCGCTCCGGGTCAAAGACCGGGTGACCCACGAGGTAAATGGTCATCCCGTTGCTGGGATGCTTCGACTCATAAACCGCGAACTCTGTGCCCATCGTCTGGGCCCGCCAGATCGGATCCGCGCTGATCTCAAGGGAACTCCAGAGCTTGGAGTAGCCCGGCATGATCAAGCGGACGTCATGCCCCAATCGGGCCAGGGCTGGCGGCAAGGAACCGACTACATCACCCATCCCCCCAACTTTCACCATCGGTGCGCACTCCGCAGCTGCGAACAGGATGCGCATGGATGAAATCAGCGTTGGCGCAGCGACTTTAGGGGGAAATTCCCGATCTGAAGATCAGGGAAGAACAGTCACAGACGTGCCCGGACGAACATCCCGATACAACCGACTCACATCCTCGTTGTAGAGGCGGACACAACCATGGGAGACCGCCCTCCCGACGGTCCAGCGATGCGGCGTTCCGTGAAAACCGGTGGTGGTGCAGCCCTTGATCGTGATCCAGCTGTCGCCGTCGTGGGCATCGCGGCCAAGACAATCGCGATGGAAGGCGATCCAATGACTACCCAATGGATTGTCGGGACCCTGCTGCACCACGCGTTCTCCGGTGACGGGGTGGACCCAAACCGGCCGATCGATTTTCTCAAGCACCTTGAAACTTCCGGTGGGAGTGTCCCAACCCGGCATGCCGACAGCCACCGGAAACGCCAGGCGGAGATTGCCGTTCTCGAGCAGCAGCAACCGACGCTGTTCTCTGAGCATCACGATGTGGCGCTCAGGGCGCTGACGCAGCTCCAGCGGAACCGATGCCATCGCCGCCGCCACGGAATCAATCGACGCAGACTTCAGCAGCGGCAGAGGTTCTGGAAGGCTGATCGGAAGCATTGGGTCACGGTAGCCATCCTGTTTCGGAAAAATTCGGATCCCGTTTCTCCAGGAAAGCGTTGCGCCCCTCCACCGCTTCATCGGTTCTGTAGAAGAGATGGGTGGCTTGTCCCGCCAGTTCCTGGATTCCAGCCAGGCCATCGGTTTCGGCGTTGAAAGCCGCCTTGAGACAACGAATCGCCGTTGGGCTGTGCTGGAGCACCTCACGGGCCATTTGCACCCCTTCGGCCTGGAGTTGGTCGAGGGGAACAACAGCGTTCACAAGGCCCATGCGCAGGGCCTCCTCCGCCCCATAACGGCGGCAGAGGAACCAGATCTCCCGAGCCTTGCGCTGGCCCACCACCCGAGCCAGATACCCAGCACCGAAGCCACCATCGAAGCTGCCGACTCTGGGTCCGGTCTGACCGAAGACAGCGTTATCAGCAGCGAGGCTGAGGTCGCAGAGGAGATGCAGCACCTGCCCTCCACCGATCGCATAGCCCGCCACCAGAGCAATCACCACCTTGGGCAGGCTGCGGATGATCCGTTGCAGGTCGAGAACATTCAGCCGTGGCAGGCCGTCGTCGCCCACATACCCCCCATCCCCCCGCACGCTCTGGTCGCCACCGGAACAAAAGGCATGGGCGCCGTCTAGCGCGGGACCAACTCCGGTGAACAGCACCACACCGATATCGCGGTCATCGCGGATCCGACTGAAGGCATCGCAGAGCTCCGCAACGGTTTGAGGCCGAAAGGCATTGCGTTTGGCCGGGCGGTTGATCGCAACGCGGGCGATGCCCTCCTCGCAGCGATCCAGAAGGATGTCCTGGTATTGCCCCCAGGGTTTCCACGCAACGCCGGAATCACCGGGCAGCACCTGGCAGGAGGCGGCCATCAGCTTCAGAGCAGTGGTTCTGCATTCTGGACAGCGGCGCGGATAGCTGTTCTGAGGCGAGCGTCAGCATCGCGATCGGTGCAACAACGCAGCAACGCCGGGCCGGGCTGTGCAAGCCCCCATTCCAGAGCAGACGACAGATCCTCCAGAACCGCAACATTGCGCCCAGGAACACCATGGGCGGCCGCCAATGCGAGCTGATCCACATCCTGTGGCATGGCGAACAATCGATCCAATCCAGCCGTGCTTTCAACATCGATCGGCAACTGCTGGAAGATGCCGCCTCCGTTGTTATCGATGAGCAGCACGAGCAACGGGGGGGCCATGGTGCTGGCGTGCAACCAACCGTTGCTGTCGTGCAGCAGAGCCAGGTCTCCGGTGATCAACACCATCCTCCCCAGCTCCAGAGAAAGACCCATCGCAAGCGACAAGGTGCCATCAATGCCGGAAGCACCACGGAAGCTGAAGCAGCGCCGATCGGCCCCTACACGACCACTCCAGGTCAGCCAGTCCCGCACCGGGGAGCTGGCGGACAGCATCACCGGCAGATCAGCTGGCAACAGACGCGCCAGATAACGGGACAGAGCCGGTTCATTCGCAGCGCCCTGGAGCGGGAGACGTTGATCCAAAACCGCTTCGACCAAGGCGTCGTTGAAGGGGAGTTCAACCCGACCGCGACCATCTCCTTCTCCACCTGTCTGGCCACGAACCCACGCTTCCAGGCCACCGGACCACTGCTGAGCGTTTTTCAGTGGATCGAGGCTGCGTTCCTCCCCTTCACTCACCAGGATCTGAGGGCCTTCGATGGCCGCAAGCCAGCGCTCCAGGCGTCGGCTGGCGGGAAGAGGCCCCAACCGCAACACCTGCAGCTCCGCTGATGGAACGAGGTGGTCCAGCTGCAAATCCCAGAAGGCGATGCGTCCCGGCAGCTGAGCGGGCAGAGCCGACAAGGGGTCGGCCAGCAGGGGCCAACCAGTGCGCTCCAACCATTGGTGCAGAGCCCGTTGATAGGCCGGCCGTTCAGTCAGAAGCCCGCGCCAGGGTCCGGCCACCACCAGACCGGGACGGTCTGGGTTGAGCGTTGGGGCAGTTCGAGTGGGAGTTAGCTCTCGGGGCTCAAGGGTGTTGACCGGCACGCGCTGTTTGGCAGCAGCCATCAGCTCGAGCTGATCGCCGCGGCTGGCATGCAGGGGCTCCTCAAACGCCAGGTTGAGCTGCACCGGCCCGGCCATGGGGGCGTGGGCATAACGCCAGGCTTTTGTGGCCAGGTTCTCCAGTTCAGACTTGGGCAGGTCATGCAAACCCTCGGGGGAAGGGCTCACAACCAAGCGGCAAGCCGGCCGAAGAAAATCCTCCTGATTCACGGTTTGATTGGCCCCGCAGCGCTTGAGCCGCAGCGGGCGATCGGCCGTGAGCAGCAGCAACGGCTGATTGGAGCGGTCCGCTTCCACCACAGCCGGCAGCAGGTTGGCAACAGCGGTGCCGGAGGTGGTCACAACAGCCACAGCCCGCCCCGATGCCGTCGCCAAACCAAGGGCCAGAAAAGCAGCAGACCGTTCGTCCACAGCGGTGATCAGCCTGAGCTCGGCCTGATCAGCCAGCAGTCCCGCCGCCATCGCCAAGGGGCCTGAGCGACTGCCCGGACACAGCACCAGACAACGCAGACCGTGGCTTGTGAGTGTGCCCAAAAGCCACAGGGCAGCATGCAGATTGGCGCGGGCAACGGACAGAGCGAACAGTCAGGCTGGTGCGATCTTCGTTCAACCATGACCAAACCCACCAGTTCAAGCGGGACCGGGCAGGGCTTCTGGCGCAGCCTGATCGTGTGGGGCCTCATTGCTCTGCTGCTGCGTTGGATCGTGGTGGAGCCCCGCTGGATTCCATCCGGCTCGATGCTGCCAACCCTGCAGCTGCAGGACCGGATCCTTGTGGAGAAGATCCGGCCCAGGCTTGTGCAGCTCCAGCACGGCCATCTGCACCGCGGCGATGTGGTGGTTTTCGCACCGCCAAAAGCATTAATTGATGCGGGCTATGACAGCAACACCGCTCTGATCAAGCGGGTGGTGGGGCTGCCTGGGGACCAATTGGCGGTGGAGAGCGGTCAATTGTTCCGAAATGGACAAATCGTCAAGGAACCGTGGCTTGGCGAAGAGATGGATTACGTCATGGAGACGGTCACCGTGCCGGATCGTCAGCTCTGGGTGATGGGCGACAACCGCAATGCCAGCCTGGATTCCCATCTGTGGGGACCGCTCCCTGAAACCAACGTGATCGGCACAGCGGTGTGGCGCTACTGGCCACTGCAACGCTTCGGGCCATTACGGATCTCCGCCAACAGCATTGACAGACCAACGTGAGCGCCTGAGGTAGTGTCGGGTCCGTGATGCAGATAACACGGGATGTTTAACCCCGAGTTCCTGACCACCGACAGCAATGACGGTCAAGCGGGGAACAGCCTGATCCAATACCTGCAGGAACAGTCACCAGACACGCTTCAAAGGGTGGCCAAATCAGCAAGCAACGATATCCAAGACATCATTCGCCACAACGTTCAGGGTCTTCTCGGGATGCTTCCCGGTGAACACTTTGAAGTGAAGGTCACAGCCAACAGAGACAACCTGGCCAACATGCTGGCCTCCGCGATGATGACGGGTTACTTCCTGCGCCAGATGGAACAGCGCAAAGAGCTGGAGGAAACGCTGTTCTCAGATGAACAGATGGCGATAGAACCGGAAGACGAGCTCAATCTTTGAGCACGGGTTCCTTGGGAACAACCCCGAGATCCAACAAGCGCTGATCAATCGATCCCAGAAATTGCCAGTTTTCAGAACTGGGGGCCCAGTTTCGCTGTTGCAGATCGGCGAGCAAATGTTCAATACAGGCTTGATCGAATGCCAGTGGAGCGCTGTAGTGGGCTGGCACCAACCAGCGCAGATCGGAGTACGTTGAGAGCTGCTCAAGCCATCGCAGAAGTGCGATTTGAGCTCGCGGCAACACCAGTCGTTCCAGCACAGGGGCCACCTGCAGCCAGGGCGCATCGTTGCCCATCAACCCATCGGCAGCGGACTGCCAACCAGGCTTCCAGCGAAAGGGATAAAGACCGAAATGGGCCCGGATGGAGCGGAGCCCAGGCCGAAAAGCGTGGCGGAACAACTCCGGAAGGCTCGGTACTTCCAAAGGTTCCGGCCTCAGATAAGACGCAAAAAGCACCAGGCGGGCCCAACCCCTGCGCCGGGCTTCAGCTGAATCAGTGAGTGGTTCGTCGCCCCGCTCACGGGCGTGGAACAGCAGCGGCGTTGGATCCAAATCGAAAAGAGCCGGTGGGTCAGTGCTGATTCCCACCAGGGCGTCCGTCACCAACAAGGCACCTGAGGGGCGATGCAGACATGACACCTCCTGGAAACGACCGACACCGAGATCGAGGGGACCCAGGGAGATCCACTCGCAGACATCAGCATGGGGCACGCCATCGTCGAGAAGAACCTTGGTTCGATCCGATGGAATGCCCAACCAGGACGATGGAAGCGAAATCGGAAAGCTCCACTGCCCAGGACTGACCCAAACCTGAGCCTGCGGAAAGGCGCGAGCCAGTGGACCCAGCGGCAGTTTGTGTTCCAGCCCGGATGCTGTGGGCAAAACGATGCTGAGAACTGAACCGTGCTGCTGCTCAAGGCTGGCAATGGCCTGACGCAACTCACCTGTTGGCGGCAAGGGATTCACCAACATCAGGCCACCGGGCACCTTGGCAATGGTGAGCCGAACAGGAACTGCCACGTAATACACCCCCTGAAGCTGCTCCAGGCTCCAGAGCTGGCCAGGGATCAGCTCACTGAAGACAGTGCGGCGGCGGCCATAGGGATAAAGCGGCAGCAGCGGCCACCAAGGCCAGCGTTGGTCGGCTCGATTGCTATGGCCAACTTCCCCCACAGTGTCTCAGCTTGATTCCAGTATCATATTGTCGATATAGGTCAGGCCATTCTAAGTACCGTGTAGCGAAATATTGATGCCAGAACGGCAACTTAGATGGGTGTTGCCTCGCTAGATGACACTGCCTCAACCATTCAAGGCGAGGTGGCTCAACATTTAACTGCAACGCATCACTCCGAGTTGCTGGTGGCAGACGCCAGCTGCCCCCACATCCGCGAATTGCTGGTTGGTTGTCAGGCAACAGTGCTTTGGCTGCGAGGCGATCAGCATCCTTTTTTGGCTATCAGCCAAGCCCTTGTAGAAAGAAACCTTAAGGGCAGAGCACCGATTCAAACCCTGCACTTGTTGAGCCATGGCAGCCCAGGCCAACTCCACATTAATGATCAATCCATCACCACTGTAGCGTTAATTGACAATGCCCAGCATCTTAATAAGTGGGGCATTAAAAATTTAGCGATCTGGAGCTGTTCCGTTGGGTCAGACCCCACCTTTATCAGTGTTTTAGAGGAACTCACTGGCGCGACAGTGTGGTCGAGTGCTAAGCCCCTCGGCCGCCTTGATGATGGAAGCAGCCATTGGCAACTCACGAATGCACTGCAAATAAAAGCGCGATTGTTGCCCATCAATGCCAGCCGCCTATTGGCCTGGAACCATCAACTTGCTGCTCCCACGCTTGATTCATCGGTAAGCCCGCTATTCGCTGCAATTGATGCCAACACTGGCGTGCCGACTGGCGCTGTTGGCACCCTCGTTTCAGCACTGATTGACTCAGGCGGGAGTCTCGATAATTTCGCCGATGGCGATGGCGATTCACCCGCCATCGCCATCATCGGCACCAATTTGAATGGGGGAACGCTCTACTACTCCACCGATAACGGCAGCAACTGGAGTGATGTCGGCGCAGTTTCAGACGCATCAGCGCGGGTGCTCTACGCCGACAGCAACACCCGACTGGCCTTCGCGCCTGCGACCGACTACAGCGGCACGATCAGCGATCTGATCACCTTCAAGGCTTGGGATCGGAGCGGTCCGACATCGATCAGCAGCACACCAACCCTCACAGGCACCCTCGACACCACCGGCTCTGCACTGGGCATCGCCCTCTCGGCCGATGGCAACACCGCCTTTGTTGCTGATCACAGCAGCGGCCTGCACATCATTGATGTCAGCAACCCCGCCAGCCCAACCCTCACCGCCACTCTCGACACCACTGGCAAAGCCATTGAGATCACCCTCTCAGCCGATGGCAACACCGCCTTCGTTGCCGATAGCGACAGTGGTTTGCAGATCCTTGATGTCAGCAACCCTGCCAGCCCTTCACTCACCGCAACCCTCCACACCACAGGCAGGGCCCGGAGCGTCACACTCTCAGCCGATGGCAACACCGCCTTCGTCGCTGATTGGAACAGCGGTTTGCAGATCATTGATGTCAGCAACCCCGCCAGCCCTTCACTCACCGCAACCCTCGACACCACAGGCAGTGCAGATGGTGTCACCCTCTCAGCCGATGGCAACACCGCCTTCGTCGCTGATCGCGCCAGCGGTTTGCAGATCATTGATGTCAGCAACCCCGCCAGCCCTTCACTCACCGCAACCCTCGACACCACTGGCAATGCCATTGAGGTCATCCTCTCGGCAGATGAAAGCACCGCCTACGTCGCTGATGACGCCAGCGGGCTGCAGATCATTGATGTCAGCAACCCCGCCAGCCCTTCACTCACCGCAACCCTCGACACCACCAGCTATGCCCTGGGCGTCACACTCTCGGCCGATGGCAACACCGCCTTTGTCGTTGATCGCACCAGTGGATTGCAGATCATTGACGTTGCCGATCCAATCGCCAACGGCGTTTCAGGGATAGCTACTGCTACGTCGCTTAAGGCCACCCTAGACACCTCGGGATTGGCCCGGAACGTCACTCTCTCAGCTGATGGCAATACCGCCTTCGTGGCGGATTACGCAGATGGCCTGGACATCATCGATATCAGCGACCCCACCAACCCAACACTGAGGGGCAACTTCAACACCTCGGGGAATGCCTGGCATGTCACTCTCTCGGCCGATGGCAACACCGCCTTCGTGGCGGATGTCGCAAATGGCCTGGACATCATCGACGTCAGTGATCCCACCGACCCAACCCTCAGAGGCAACTTCAACACCTCGGGCTATGCCTTTGAAGTCACTCTTTCAGCTGATGGCAACACCGCCTTCGTAGCTGATGAGAGCAGCGGTCTGACGATCATTGATGTCAGTGATCCCACCAACCCATCTCTCAGTGGCAACTTCAACACCTCGGGGAATGCCAATGGAGTCAGCCTTTCTGCTGATGGCAACACCGCCTTCGTTGCCGATTGCGAAAGAGGGTTGCAGATCATGGATGTCAGCATCCCCGCCAGTCCTACCCTCACTACCACTCTCGACACCTCGGACTATGCCTTAGGTGTCACTCTCTCCGCTGATGGCAACACCGCCTTCGTTGCCGATTTCGACAGTGGTTTGCAGATCATTGATGTCAGCAATACACAGTCTTTTTCAAGCAACAGTGATACAGCAAGTATTCGGATTGCTGTACCTGCTCCAACACTCACTTCTGCCACTTACGACGCCTCATCTTCCTCGCTAGTTGTTACTGGCACCAATCTCGTCGCCAATTCAGGCGCGCTGAATGATATTGATATCTCACAGCTATCGATTACTGGAGAAAGCAGTAGCAGCTATACCTTCACAACATCAGATATTGAAATTGATAGTGCAACGCAGTTCACTCTCAGCCTCAATGCAGCTGATTCGCTTCAATTAGCTGGTCTACTCAATAAAAATGGCACCACCTCTGGTAGTGGAATAACGTATAACCTTGCCGCCGCATTAAGTTGGAATCCTGGCGCCAGTTCCTCACCTGCAGATAGCACCGGAAATGCGATCACGGTGTCCAATGTTGCAGCTCCAACGATTAGTTCTGCTGCCTACAACGATTCCACAGGCGTCCTCTCCGTTACTGGCAGCAATCTACCCGCTTACCCCGGTGCCAGCAACGACATTGATGTTTCCAAACTCACCATCACCGGTGGATCTAGTGAAACTTATACCCTCAGCTCAGCCGATGTCGAGCTCACATCAGCAACAGCATTCGCAGTCACGCTGAACAGCACAGATCAAACAACTCTTGATTCCATCCTTAATAAGATGGGTTCTTCTTCTTCTCAAGGCACCACCTACAACATTGCTGCTGGCGATCGTTGGGCTCCAGGATCTGATTCGTCCGTTAATAGCGCTGATCTCACGAGTAACGCCGTCACCGTTACC
>QCUM01000020.1 GCA_003210735.1 Synechococcus sp. AG-679-D13 | reverse complement strand
CGCATCTCCAGCTTCCAGGAGAAACCCAAGATCGAAGAGGCCCTCAGCGACACCATTAACACTGGTATCTACATTTTTGAGCCGGAGATCTTCGAACACATCCCTTCAGGACAATCTTTCGACATTGGATCCGACCTCTTCCCGACCCTGGCTGAGTTGGGAGCACCCTTTTATGCAATCCCAATGGACTTTGAATGGGTCGATATCGGCAAGGTACCCGACTACTGGCAAGCCATTCGAAGCGTCCTGCTGGGAGAGGTACGTCAGGTCGGCATCCCCGGCAAGGAAGTGCGCCCTGGGGTTTTCACTGGACTGAATGTTGCCGCCAACTGGGACACCATCAACGTGAGCGGCCCCGTCTACGTGGGAGGCATGACCAAGATCGAAGACGGGGCAACCATTGTTGGCCCAACCATGATCGGTCCCAGCTGTCACATCTGCGAAGGAGCAGTGATCGATAACTCGATCATCTTCGACTACTCGCGCATTGGCGCTGGCGTGCAGTTAGTCGAAAAGTTGGTGTTCGGCCGTTACTGCGTCGGCAGAGACGGCAATCACTTTGACCTGCAGGAGGCTTCTCTCGACTGGCTGATCACAGACGCCCGTCGCCAGGATCTGGTGGAGCCGTCACCCCAACAGAAGGCCATGGCGGAACTGCTGGGTACAGATCTCACTCAGGCAGCGAGCTGATTCCAGCCAAATCAAGAATGTTTGGAATCCGTTCTTCAGCTCTGACCGCCATTAGGTGAACTCCCTGGACAATGCCGAGATAACGCTTCACCTGCTCTGCGGCAATGGTGATTCCTTCCATTGCAGGGTCAGGCGCACGATCGAGTCTTTCGATCAAATCATCGGGAATGCTGGCTCCGGGCACCATTCGATTGATGAAATGGGCGTTTTTGGCCGACTTGAGTAGGAAGACCCCTGCCAACACTGGCAACTGCATCGGTTCGGCCAGATCACGCTGAAACCGCTCCAACGCAGCCGCATCCATCACCATCTGTGTTTGCACGAACCGGGCCCCCGCAGCATGCTTCCGCTGCAAACGACGTTGAAGGCCACTCCAACTGCGGGACTGAGGATCGGCAGCACAACCAGCAAACAAGTCGGTGGGTCCATCCGCCAAATCGCCATCGCGCGGATCCTCGCCCCGGTTTAAAGCCCCAACCTGCTGCAGCAACTTCACCGAATCGAACTCATTCACTGGCCGGGCATCGAGCTGATCGCCGGCACGCACCGGATCACCTGTCAGGCAAAGCAGATTGCGGAGACCGAGGGCATGGGCACCAAGCAGGTCGGCCTGGAGCGCAATCCGGTTGCGATCACGACAGGCCATCTGCAACACAGGCTCCAGGCCACCGTCCTGAAGCAGGCGACAAACGGCCAGGCTGCTCATGCGCATCACCGCCCGGCTGCCATCTGTGACGTTGACAGCATGAACACGTCCCTTGAGAAGGTCGCCCATGGCCAGGGCATTGGAAGGATCCCCACCCCTCGGAGGCATCACTTCAGCTGTGAAAATCTGTTGCCCAGACTCAATGGTGCGCTGGAGCGCCGTTGTCAAACCGCAACTCGTGAATCCGAATAACTATGCAGGATCGCGAGCCCGAATCAGCACTAAGCTTTGAGCAAAGGGGTGTTACTACCCATGGCCACAGACGATCCAACAGATCCTCTGACCATCGCACTCTCAGCTCGCGAGATCGAAATCATCGAGCTGGTGGCTGATGGGCTCACCAATCAGGAAATTGCCGACAAGCTGACCATCAGCAAGCGCACGGTCGACAACCACGTGAGCAACGTCTTCACCAAAACTGGATCAAAGAACAGGGTCGCCCTTCTCAACTGGGCTATGGACAACGGCAGAATCTGCCGTGATGGCTTCAACTGCTGCGCCCTTCCAGAAAACGACTCCCCCGAATCCTGAAGGAGGTCACGACAGGCTCAGGCAGATCCTGAAGGGATCCTGAGGTCAATGGGATCTCGAACAGGGCGGCATATTCCAGACAGGCATCAATGCTCCCGCCCGCGAAGCGGAGAAACCCTTGCCTGTCGTAGAGGCCAACCATCAGCGAATAAAGCCGAAGCTTTGCTCAAATCTAAAGGAAATCAGCAGAAACTTCCAGGGATTCAGCGGACCGCGTGGAATCCATTGAGATAAGGCATGTGCTCCATCAAGGCATCCACCTTGGGACCGTTGTCGAGCAATTGGGATGTGGCGTCCCAGCGCCCGCTTCGGAGCATCTCTCCAGGGCCAGAATCCACCGCAATCTCCCAGCTCTCCTCCTCGGCCGACAGCTTCATCACCTCGAGGTTCAGCGACCAGGAGCGGGAGGGGTCGGCCTGAACCACCGCTTGGATCGCCTTAATTTGATCCGGTGCCGCAGTCAAGCAGGGGATCCCGAGAGCAAGGCAGTTGCCAAAGAAGATCTCGGCGAAGCTGACCCCCACCACGGCGCGGATTCCCCAGCGCATGAGCGCCTGAGGTGCGTGTTCCCGACTGGAGCCACAGCCAAAGTTGCCATTCACCACCAGGATCGATGCTCCCTGGAACTGAGCCTGATCAAAGGGATGCTCCCCATTCAGCTCCTTCCGGTCATCTGCAAAGACTTGATCTCCAAGGGCATCGAAACTGACGCACTTGAGGAAGCGGGCGGGAATGATCCTGTCGGTGTCGATGTCTTCACCAGCAACGACGAGAGCACGGCCTTCAACCAGCTGAATCGGCCCGGAAGGAAAGCTGGGCATCACAAATCCGGTTGAGGGGTGAGGGAGCGAACATCGGTCACACGACCGTGAACAGCAGCAGCAGCCACCATGGCCGGGCTCATCAGCAGGGTGCGGCCACTGGCGGAGCCCTGACGGCCCTTGAAGTTGCGATTGCTGGAGCTGGCACTGATCTGTCGCCCCTCCAGACGATCGGGATTCATCGCCAGGCACATGGAACAACCTGGCTCACGCCACTCGAAGCCGGCCGCCCGAAACACCTGATCCAGCCCCTCCGCCTCCGCCGCCTTGGCCACCTGCTCAGAACCAGGCACCACAAAGGCCCTGATTCCATCGGCCACCTGACGACCTCGGGCGACGGCAGCAGCAGCCCTCAGATCACTGAGACGACCGTTGGTACAACTACCGATGAAGCACACATCCACCGGGACACCGGCGATGGGGGTTCCCGGTTGCAGATCCATATACCGGTAGGCCTCTTCGGCCATTGGACGCTCACCAACCTCAAGGCTTTCAGGCATGGGGATGGATTCATCAATCCCCAGACCCTGCCCCGGTGTGATGCCCCAGGTCACCGTCGGAGCAATGGCTGATGCATTGAACACCACCTCATCGTCGACCACGGCATCCGCATCGCTGGCTAAGGAGCTCCACCAGGCCACAGCACGATCCCAGTCCTCCCCGCTGGGGGCATGGACTCGGCCGTTGAGGTAGTCGAACGTCACGTGATCGGGGTTGACGTATCCACAGCGTGCGCCCCCCTCGATGGCCATGTTGCAGAGCGTCATCCGTTCCTCCATCGACAAAACCTCAATGGCAGGGCCAGCGAATTCATAGGCATAACCAACACCGCCCTTAACCCCGAGCGTGCGGATCACATGGAGCACCAGATCCTTGGCGGAAACCCCATCGGTGAGCTGGCCATTCACCTGGATTCGACGCACTTTCAGCTTGTTCATCGCCAGGCTTTGACTCGCGAGAACATCACGCACCTGACTGGTGCCGATACCGAAAGCGATGGCACCGAACGCACCATGGGTGGAGGTGTGCGAGTCGCCACACGCCACGGTCATCCCTGGCTGCGTCAGACCCAGCTCTGGAGCGATCACATGCACGATTCCCTGTCGACCGCTGCCCAGGCCGTTCAGCACAATGCCGTGTTGAGCACAGTTGCGTTCCAGGGTGCTGAGCATCTCCTCAGCCAAGGGATCTTCAAACGGCCGCTGCTGCGAAATGGTGGGGACGATGTGATCGACCGTGGCAACGGTTCGCTCCGGACAACGCACGGTCAGACCTTTGTCCTTCAGCGCAGCAAAGGCCTGGGGGCTGGTGACTTCATGGATCAGATGCAGACCCACGAACAACTGGGTGGATCCACCGGGAAGTTCCGTCACCCGATGGAGATCCCACACCTTGTCGTAAAGGGTGCCGGAACTCAACAGTCGTTCTGCGCAGAGGGTCGACCCTAGGACTGAGCCAGCAAGCGCAAACGCAACAGATCAAGGGCACGAATCAGTGTGAGTTGCTGTATCGCCCCGCGCCCGCGGCGTTCACCGAAACGAAGTGCTGCCGCTTCGCAGCCATCAGGCCCTGCCACAGCCACATGAACCAGGCCAACGGGCTTCTGGGGGCTACCGCCACCGGGGCCAGCGATGCCGCTGACAGCCACCCCCCAATCGGTCTCCAGCCGATCACGCACTCCTTCTGCCATGGCCCTGACGACCTCATCCGAGACGGCCCCATGGACTTCCAACAGATCCAACGGAACACCCAGCTGACGCTGCTTAACCGCGTTGCTGTAGGCAATCACCCCACCGGCAAATGCCGCCGAGGAACCTGGCACCGCGGTCAATGCTGCACCGATCCCACCGCCGGTGCAGGACTCCGCCACCGCAAGGGTCTGATGATGGCGGCGCAACTGGTCCAAGACAACAGACGCCAGGCTGTCGTCATCACTGCCGTAGCAAAGCACTCCAGTGCGTTGGCGCAGGTCCGCTTCCAAGGGGTGAAGCAATGCTTCTGCCTCGACTGAAGATGCTGCACAAGCGGTGAGCCGCAGTTTCACGTCGCCGAGGGATGCATAGGGCGCAACTGTTGGGTTGGAGCCCTCAAACAAATCAGCCACCTGCTCGGCAAGGTTTGATTCACCGATACCGCTGAACCGCAGCACCCGACTGACGAAAACCCCCACTGCCCCGCCATTCTGCTGCAGCCAAGGCTCGGCAGTCTCCTGAAACATCGCCCGCATCTCCGAAGGCACTCCCGGGAAGGTGAGGATTGTGAAATCAGGCTTCGGAGACCAGATCATCCCGGGGGCTGAACCGAGTGGGTTGGGCAGAACATCAGCCCCCTCGGGCAATGAAGCCTGGCGACGGTTGCACGGAGCTACGGGGCGGCCACCGCTGGACAACTTCGCCTGAATCTCCTGCCAAAGCTCCGGATACTCCCGCAGCGGTGTGTCAAACGCGGCCGCCAGCGACTCCGTTGTGAGGTCATCGGGCGTTGGGCCAAGCCCTCCGGTGGTGATCAGAACACGACTGCGGGTCGCCGCCTCGCGCGCAGCCGTTGCCAGTCGCTCCGAGTTATCGCCCACCACGGTCTGGCGGTAATGAGGCAATCCCAGCGCCGCGAGTCGTTGCGCAATCCAGCGTGCGTTGCCGTTGAGGATGTCTCCGAGCAACAGCTCGGTGCCTACACACAGAATCTCAACGCCGGCCTCAGCCATGGGGATCACCGATCGAAGCCGGGTCAGCAACGGCTGAAGGAGATGTCTGGCAGAGAGCCCGTTCCGTCTGCAGTTGCCTGCGGCTGATCACAACCGTGGCCACCAGAATCGCTGTTGCCAGACCCAACCAGAGAAACCTCATCTCTGCATTGGCAACGACCAGGGCAAGCGCCGCCAGCCACTGGGTGAACACGTAGATCAGAAGAACCGTGCGTCGATGGCTGAAACCGGCTCGAAGCAACCGGTGGTGCAGATGGCGCCTGTCTGGATAAAACGGTGAGCGGCCTTCCCGCAGACGGCCCATGATCACAGCAGACATATCGGCCAAAGGCAGCGAAAGAATCAGCAAAGGCAACACGAGACTGACGGTTGTCAATCCTTTGGCAGGGCCAACAATGCTGACCGCCGCCAGCGTGAACCCAAGGAAATAGGACCCTCCATCGCCCATGAAGATCCGGGCCGGGTTGAAGTTATGGCGAAGGAAACCGAGACAACAACCAGCAAGTGCTGCAGCCAGGAAGCCAGCCGCAACCTGATGCAACGAGAAGCTCACAGAAATCAGACCCACCGCAGCGATACCGGCAACGCCTGCAGCGAGACCATCCAAGCCATCCAGCCAGTTGATCGCATTGGTGATTCCAACCAACCAAACCACTGTGGCCAACAGACTCAATCCATCACTGAGCACCAGAGCGGACCCTGAACTGTTCAACCAAGGCAGATCGATGGCTCCGATGCGGACTCCCTGGCTCCAGATGATGCTGGCGACTGCGAACTGGCCAATCAATCTCGGCCAGGGAGAAAGCTCGAAGAGGTCGTCGGCGAAACCGATGCAAAAAAAGCAGAGTGATCCGGCGAGCGTGCTCCAGATCAACTGATCACGCTCGGGAGCGAGCAGGCCAAATCCCCCAAGCACCCAGATCACCGTCAGGGCAAGGAGAAAGCCCAGCACCATCGCAATGCCGCCCAGACGCACCATTGGTCTGTCGTGCTGCTTGCGCGGATCAGGCTTGTCGGTAAGACCGAGGCGCAAACCAAAGCTTCGCACCATCGGAGCCAAGCCAGTGGTCACAACAGCCGCCGTACCAAAGCTCAGCATGGCAACCGCTAGCGGGCTGGCAGCGAGATTCACGCGGGCTCCTGGATCAGAACAGCCCTTTCAACAAGGGAATGCTCAGATCCTAGGAAGCTCGAACGATGGGAACCAACGTCTCTTGGTCCAGTCAGGCAAGCGCCGGTTCACGTGCATCCGCATAGAGCGGGAATCGCTGGCAAAGCGACTCGACCCGTGCGAGGCATCGCTGCTGAATCGCATCATCCTCAGGGTTGAGAAGGCGGTCAGCAATGACATCCGCGACCTCACGGAACGCATCGGCATCGAAGCCACGGGTGGTCAGTGCTGCTGTCCCCAGGCGAAGACCACTGGTGACGAAGGGGGATTCAGGATCAAAGGGAACCGTGTTCTTGTTCGCGGTGATGTGCACATCGCTCACGAGTAGATCGGCCACCTTGCCGGTCATTCCAATGCCGCGAAGGTCCATCAGCACCACATGGTTGTCGGTGCCTCCACTCACAACATCGATGCCACGAGCGATCAATCGCTCCGCCAGAGCGCCTGCATTGGCGACCACCTGCTGGCTGTAGGCCTTGAAGGAGGGCTGCAACGCCTCGCCGAATGCCACAGCCTTGGCTGCGATTACGTGCTCAAGCGGTCCACCCTGGCTTCCGGGGAAAACCGCCTTGTCGAACTTCTTGGCGAACTCCGCATCACGGCAGAGGATGAGGCCACCTCGTGGACCTCGCAACGTCTTGTGCGTTGTCGTGGTCACCACGTCGCAGTGGGGTACGGGGCTGGGATGCACGCCAGCTGCCACAAGGCCTGCGATGTGAGCCATATCCGCCAGCAGGTAAGCACCCACTTCATCTGCGATAGCGCGGAACGCCGCGAAATCAATCGTGCGCGGGTAAGCGGAATAGCCGCAAACGATCAGTTTCGGCTTGTGC
The DNA here is from genome assembly GCA_003210735.1 of Synechococcus sp. AG-679-D13. Lineage (GTDB taxonomy): Bacteria > Cyanobacteriota > Cyanobacteriia > PCC-6307 > Cyanobiaceae > Parasynechococcus. The sequence continues at coordinate 28,665 of QCUM01000020.1, read as the reverse complement.
TCGACAGCAAGCTGACGGATCGCGTCCATGTCCAGACGCTGGGTATCCCGATCAACTCCGTACTGAATGACGTTGAACCATTTGCCGCTGACATTGACGGGCGAACCATGGGTGAGATGTCCTCCATGGGAGAGGTCCAAACCCATGATTGTGTCGCCGGGCTGAAGCAGGGCGAGAAAGACTGCGAAGTTGGCCTGAGCTCCGCTGTGGGGTTGAACATTTGCCCAGGCAGCACCGAAGAGTTCCTTCGCACGCTCAATCGCCAGTTCTTCAATGGCATCGACGTGTTCACAGCCCCCGTAGTAACGCTTACTGGGGAGACCCTCGGCGTATTTATTCGTCAGCACAGAACCCTGAGCCTGCATGACGGCCCTGGATGCGAAGTTCTCAGATGCGATGAGCTCGAGATGCGTCTCCTGGCGTTGAAGCTCCTGCTCAATGAACCCGGCGATGGCTGGATCCACCTGGGCTAAATCAGCATCGATGGAGCTGCCGGGGACCTGGCTCATTGGTTTTGACAATCGTGCGTGTGCTGAGGGTAAGAAATCGCTGCGGCACTGGGTCCTGTCAAGACAAAAAAAACTGCCCCGGGAGGCAGTTAACAGCGCGCCTGGAGAGATTCGAACTCCCGACCCTCTGATCCGTAGTCAGATGCTCTAATCCGCTGAGCTACAAGCGCTTGCGTGAATCCATGAGACCCCATCGAGGGTCCCGGCGTCAACTCGAACCCAACCCGCGCCAGGATTGAAACAGTTCCGAATCACTCTGGAAGATGCCGATTCGCTGGTACGGACCCGCTGACAAAAATGATCCGACCTATTGCCATTTCGAGCGGATCGTCAACTTTTGCCTTCACGCAGGTGTTTTTGCCGCCGTCAACAGCGGCATCTGGTTCCTGCAGGAGATGCGCCATCCCTTGGCCGATGGGACCCTGCCATGGATCACTGGAAGCTGGCTGGCTCTTCTGATTGGGCAGCTGATCAGCGTGATCATGCAGCGACCCAAAGCAGCGGAACCCGCAGAGTGACGTCAGGATTGAGCCCTACCTTGCTGATCTGCTGATGTCTCTGCGAGCTACCGAGCTGCAAGATTTGCAAAGCGCCCTCTCCGATCGCCTCTACATCCAGATTTCTGGTTGGCATCTGTACTTGGGCGACGCCAACCTGGCGAAGGCCCTGGCGATCGAATGCAGCGCCAGAGTGAACGAAAGCGCGGCGGTGGCTGCACGCAAATCCCTTGAAGCCGTATCAGTTCCGATTGCGGGGGGGGCCAGTCAAATGCCGTTGGCGCGATTGATTCCTCCGGCCCAGCTGCGGGACCTTGAAGAGATCCTGGAGCCGTACTGCCGATAAAGTCGAAAACCGATCGCACGATCAAGAGGTGTTGATCATTGAGGTCACCAACGCCCGTGAGGTGGTTCGTCAACGCATTGGTCGGTTGGGAGCACGGCTGATCGGCAAGGTCGTGGACCCCGAACAACAGGTGGAGGAGGCGTTGATTCAAGAAATGGAAAACGCCTTCAAGGAATTCGGCATCGAAGCCAAGATCACCTCGGTTTCAGGTCCACAGACCATCGGCCGCGACAGGCTTGAGGTTCCCCTCCAGGTGAGAGCGATCAAAGAGGTTGAACTCGACTGAACCCTTGCGATCAGCGCCTTCTCAGCCGGCGACGGAGTGCAGCGGCGATCTGGGTCACTTCAGGATTGCCAAAGGCTGTTCCAGCTCCCCAGTACACCAACAGCCCCAGGCTGGCCGGAACGGCGATCTGCCAGATCAAGCCGATCCAACCGGAAGGCCAGACCACCCACGCCATGAGGCTCCAGGACGCACATGTGGCCAAACCTGTTGCCAGAGCAAGCCTTGCCGCATCAAGACCCCACTCCCGAAGAGGTAAACCCTCCAGCCTTCGCTGCAAAGTCAGAAGCAACAGAAGGCAGGTGAGAACGTTGATCGCCACCGTGGCCAGCACCAGCCCCGGCGCTCCAAAGTTGAACGGAGACTGATTGCCCCAGGGGGTGGGACCACCAACCAGCAGCCAATCGAACAGCACATTGAGACCGATCCCTGCCACAGAAAAACGGAACGGTGTTGTGCCATCGCCAAGGGCATAGAAGACCCGAACCAGAACATCTCTGCCTAGGTAGGCCGGCATCCCAAGGCCATAGGCCATCAGCAGGCCTGTCACCAGCCGCGCGGCCTCGGCATCAAAGGCGCCCCGTTGATAAACCAGCGCAACGATGGGAGTCCCGAGCGCAATGAACAGACCACCCAGCGGCAACATCGACGCAGTGGACAGCATCAAGCCCTGGCGGATGCGATGAATCAGCTGAGGCCGATCCTCAGGCTGTGTGAGTCGGGCGAACGTGGGCAATAACGGCACCAGCAGAGCATTGGAAATCAAGCCAAGCGGCGTCTGCACAAGCAGGTTGGCGTAACCGAGACCAGCAGCCGCACCAGCGATCCCTGATGCAAAGAACAAATCAGTGAACACATTGATCTGGAGCATTCCAGAAGACAGGGTTGCCGGACCCATCACGGCCCAAACCTCACGAACACCGGGATGCCGCCAATCCCAGACGAGTTGAAAGCGGGCCAGACCCTGACGCATCAAGGCGGGCAACTGAATCAGCCACTGAAAGATGGCGCCCACCAGGGTGGCCGCCGCCAACACCACACCACCGGTCATGGCAGCGGCTGGGAGCGCGATCTCCCCACCGAGTTGCCACCAGAGCAGTCCGACCCCAGCGATCATGGCCAGACTGGACATGAGTGGTGAAATGGCCGGGATCCAGAATTCGTCTGCCGCATTGAGCGAGCCGAAGCCAAGACCGATCAGGCCAGCAAGAAGCGCCATCGGCGCCATCACTTGCAGCTGAACGGTGGCGATGGCATGCAGCTCAGGGCTGAGCCCCGGCCCAACCAGGCCGATCAGCGGATCCGCTGCAAGCACGAGGATCACCGTCACCAGCAGCAGCAAGGCACTGACACTGGTGTTCAAGGCCGCAAGGATGTGGGCTCCCTCGCGCTTGGGCCGGCGGCTGAGAACGCTGACCATGGCGCTGTGAAACGGCCCGTTGATTCCCCCGAGCAGGATCAACAGAAACCCGGGCAGGACATAGGCGTAGTTGTACGCGTCGTAAGCCGCGCCCACTCCAAATGCCGCAGCAATCACCAGCTGACGGAGGAGGCCGCCAAATTTGCTGAAGAGGGTTCCGAGGGTGACCACCAGAGCGATCCCCTTGAGTGAACGCGCCATCGCGGCTCAACAACTTGGCCGCATTGTGGGGGCGGCGGCAGTGGACCATAGACATCCCCTGGCCTCCGCCATGACCGGTTGTCCTGCCCTCGGAACTGCGCTGCTCGAGTTCGAGCCCCTTCAGGAAGGGGTGCTGATCAAGCGCTACAAGCGTTTCCTGGCGGACGTGGAGCTGGCCAATGGCGACACGGTCACAGCCCATTGCGCCAACACCGGCCCGATGACTGGGGTTCTGATCCCGGGGCAGCGCGTGCGTCTCCGCCATGCCCCCTCCCCAAAACGCAAGCTGGCCTGGACGTGGGAGCAGGCGGAAGTTCCGGGAACCAATGGCGAGCCCTGCTGGGTGGGCATCAACACCGCTTTGCCCAACAGGCTGATCAAGGCAACGATTGAAGCGGGATGCCTGGTGGAACCGCTGGGCCCCATCGCGTCAATCCGAGCCGAAGTGACCTACGGAACCAACAGAAGGAGCCGCATCGATCTGTTGCTGACTCCAGCGGACGACAACCCCGACCAGCGACCGATTTATCTGGAGGTCAAAAACACCACCTGGACCAATGGACCCACAGCTCTGTTCCCGGACACAGTGACCGAACGTGGTCAGAAACATCTGGTGGAACTGATGGGGGTGCTGCCTGATTCCCGGGCGGTTCTGGTGCCCTGTCTCAGCCGCCCGGATGTGCACGACTTTGCACCGGGGGATCGGGCCGACCCGCGCTACGGCGCGCTGTTCCGGGAAGCCGTGGCGGCCGGAGTGGAAATTCTGCCCTGCTGCTTTGGTTTCAACGCGAACAAAATCAGCTGGCAAGGGCGACGGCCACTGGCAAAGATTTGATTTTGGTATCCAAACGAACACTTGAGCTGCACACTGCAGGCCACGGTTGGTGCTGTCGGTCGTTGTGCACTTTGTGCATAGGACCTCAACAGCAGCTCTGCTCTCTCATTCATGACAACTGCATACCAAGCGCCACCGAAAAAGCGGCGTAAAACCCTTCAGGAGGCTAACCTTTTGGAAGGCCCCATGATGCTGATGAAGAGCATCAGGGGATTCAGCTCGAATCGCGCCATGACCTGGATGGCATGTGCGCCACTGGCTCTGATGGGGCTGGGGATCTTCACGCTCTCAGCCAAGGCCGAAGAGCTTCCTGAGCTCTCAGCAGCTTTTCTTGCCAACAACCTCTGGTTGCTGGTGGCGACGATTCTGGTGATCTTCATGAACGCCGGCTTCGCCATGGTTGAAGCAGGCATGTGTCGCCAGAAGAATGCCGTCAACATCCTTGCCAAAAACCTCTTCGTCTTCGCCCTGGCGGTGACGGCCTACTGGTTCATCGGCTACTCGCTGATGTACGGAGATGGCTCGAACGGCTGGTTCTATTTCGGCGGACTTTTCTTTGACCCGACCGTCACAGCTGAAACGATCAGCGAAGCCGGTTTGGTGCCAACCGTTGATTTCCTGTTCCAAGCTGCATTCGCAGGAACGGCGGCAACGATCGTTTCCGGCTTGGTCGCTGAACGCATCAAGTTCGGGGAGTTTGTGATCTTCGCCCTGGTCCTCACTGCTTTCATCTATCCCGTTGCAGGCTCCTGGCAGTGGAACGGTGGCTGGCTTAGCGAGATGGGTTTCATCGATTTCGCTGGTTCCTCGATTGTTCACTCCGTTGGCGCATGGGCCGGTCTGGTCGGTGCAGCCTTGCTTGGACCCCGCATCGGAAAATATGTCGGCGGCAAAGTTCAGGCGATTCCTGGCCACAACATGTCCATCGCCACCCTCGGTGCACTGATCCTCTGGATCGGCTGGTATGGCTTCAACCCAGGGTCCCAGCTGGCCATGGACCAGTGGGTGCCCTATGTCGCAGTCACAACAACCCTTGGAGCTGCAGGCGGGGCCATCGGCGCCACCGTGATTTCCACGATCACCTCCAAGAAGCCTGATCTCACAATGATCATCAATGGCATCCTGGCCGGGTTGGTCAGCGTGACTGCCGGCTGCGGAAACCTCACCCTCACCGGCTCATGGGTGGCTGGTTTGGTGGGCGGCATCATCGTTGTCTTCTCCGTCGCCGCTCTCGATGCCGCAGGTATCGATGATCCCGTTGGCGCCTTCTCCGTGCACGGTGTGTGCGGCATATGGGGAACCCTCGTCATCGGCCTCTGGGGCTACGACATTCAGGGCGATGGTTCCGGACTGGGTCTCCTTGTTGGAGGCGGCATCAATCAGCTCGGCGTTCAAGCCCTGGGCGCTGGTGCCTATGCCATCTGGACCGTGGTGACCTGCTTCATCGCCTGGCAGATCATCGGAGCCTTGTTCGGAGGCATTCGCGTCACTGAGCAGGAAGAAACCGAAGGTCTCGACATCGGCGAACACGGAATGGAGGCCTACGCAGGCTTCTCGACCACAAACAACTGATCCCATTCAGGGTTCGGTTCTCAGCCCGGCCATCCGGCCGGGCTTTTTAATTGCTTGGTCCACAAGCCAGACCCCATAGAGTTATCGCATTCCTGCGCTCCCAATGGACACCCACGCCTTCAAGCGCTCCCTTCACAATTCAGAGCGCTACAACCGGCGAGGCTTCGGGCGTGCCGAAGAAGTGGCCGAAAGCCTTGAGCAGGCCTATCAAAGTGGCCTGATCGGCACCATCCGCGAAAACAACTACAAACTCAGCCACGGTCGGCTGAATATTCGATTGGCGGAAGCGTTCGGCTTTTGCTGGGGCGTGGAACGAGCCGTTGCCATGGCATACGAAACCCGCAAGCACTACCCGGAAGAAAGGTTGTGGATCACCAATGAAATCATTCACAACCCCTCGGTGAACAATCATCTGCGCGAGATGAACGTTGAGTTCATCCCTGTGGAACAGGGCGTCAAGGATTTTTCAGGCATCAACAACGGTGATGTGGTCATCCTTCCCGCTTTCGGCGCAACGGTGCAGGAAATGCAGCTGCTCAACGAACGGGGTTGCCACATCGTTGACACAACCTGCCCCTGGGTGTCCAAGGTATGGAACACCGTCGAGAAGCACAAGAAGCAGATCGTCACTTCGATCATTCACGGCAAGGTGAAGCATGAGGAAACGCTCGCCACAAGTTCTTTTGCAGGCACCTATTTAGTGGTGCTTGACCTTGAGGAAGCCCAGATCGTGGCGGATTACATCCTTGGGAAAGGTGATCGCGCTGACTTCATGCAGCGCTTTGCCAAGGCGTGCTCAGTGGGGTTCGACCCCGATAAAGATCTGGTCCGCCTCGGCGTCGCCAATCAGACCACCATGCTCAAAAGCGAAACCGAAGAAATCGGGCGACTGTTTGAACGCACAATGCTTCGGAAATATGGACCCGTGGAGCTGAACGATCATTTCCTTGCTTTCAACACCATCTGTGATGCAACGCAGGAACGTCAGGACGCCATGTTCTCGTTGGTGGATGAGCCCTTGGATCTGATGGTTGTGATCGGGGGATTCAACTCCTCCAACACCACACACCTCCAGGAGATCGCAATCACCCGAGGCATCCGCTCCTTCCACATCGACACCCCCGATCGGATCGATGTGAGCACCAATACGGTGGAACACATGCCTCTGAGTGAAGCGTTGCGAACCGACGAACAATTTCTGCCCTCAGGACCAGTGAATGTGGGAATCACATCAGGAGCCTCCACCCCAGACCGAGTTGTCGAGGAAGTGATTGGAAAACTGATGCAATTGAGCGAAAGCTGAGAGCCGAAGACCTCACATAGATGCAGCTTTAGCGATCAAAACCCAACCCCTATCCCGTCGTGATCCTTACGTCGCACCCAGACATCGACAGCCTGCGAAACGCCGCAGACCCTCAGGCGCGCTGATATAGCAGCAGTTTTTCAGACTCGATGGAGATGCGTTCCCCTGCTGAAACGGTTGCGGATCATCTCGATCACCATCACGGACTGGTTTCGACGTTGCGCGGCACCCATGTCCGTCCGCGCAATGGGCGATCAGACCTATGTCCTGACACTCGGGCAATTCGGAAACTTTGGCTTCAAATTGAGCCAACTATCGCTCTAAAACTGCTGCTTCAAAAGAACAATACTTATAGGATCGAAACAGTGAAGATGATCACACAATCGATTGATCCACACAGCCATTACGACGTCGATTTTGAAGCCACGATGCGCCTGTAGCCCGGCGACTCAAACCAGTCAGTCAACACAACCGTGCAGTGGGATCATGACCTAAGCGTGTGGGTGAGCTTGCCGAAGGTGATCACCTGCTCCACCAGATTGCGCGTCAGATCTATTCCGCCTGATCTGGAAAGTTCAAGAGTATTTTCGCGCGTCTAAAGGCTTGAAATCCCCAAAAGGATTAGGGCTACTTTTAGCTTAATCCTCTACCACACCAGACGTTCAGGCCTGTGGAATACCACGACTCCTGGCAGTTTCTAACTGACGTTGCCTGAGGTCAATCAAGTGTTCAAAATCAACCCAGTGAATGCAATCAACAGGGCACGTATCGATCGCTTCCTGTATTCTTTCGATTGAGTCTCCGTCCTGACGAATGGCACGACAACGACCCGTCTCAGCAATCATTAAAAAGGTGTTGGAAGCTACATGCGCGCAATAACGGCAGCCGATGCAATCTGTTTCTTCAACCCATACAGCCTTCTGACGCAACTGGCCTCCCAAGACAGGCTCATCGCCAGTCTGCAGTGACTCATTGAGAGTTAAAGGTGTTGAAAAAGCATGAACAACACCTAATTCGTCCTGGAAGGATCCATCATCCACGGCTCAAAACGAATCAGCGAATCGTGAACATCGCGTTAACGACAGAAAGAACGACCACAACAGAGGTTGAAGCTGCTATCACCAAGAATGCCAACCAAAACTTGAGGATTCGGCCCTCTGGCTTCTCATAAATCAACCTTGAAACTGTCAGAGGATTGGATATTTTATTGAATTCAACCACAGACATCATCAAACTTTCACTGATCAAACGATCACGCCATTCCTCTCCATATCGGGGCAAACGCTGATAAATCGGCATTTCACCGATCGGACGCCCCGGGATCTTTCGGCTGACCTGCTCTGGCACCGAGTCATAACCAAAGCGATTCATGTATTCAGGGCTATCAAGAATATCGTCCACAAATCCAACAAAACCCTTTTCAGCAATCACCACTGCCCAAGATCTTTTTTCATCGTCACCGAACACTGGACGACCGAGGACACGACCAACAACCTGCTCAACAAGACGATAATTAGAACTACAGGCTACATAGCCCCTGTAAAATCGGTCAGACAGCAACAGCCCCCGCACAAAATCACGAATCGTGATACTCCCATCTTTGTATTGAGACTCGAGAAATATTTCTCTGTCACAAGACATGGAGTGAAAAAAGATTTGGCGATAGCATTTATGAATCACTTCGGCGGCTGCTTCAGTGGACTGGTCCGGGCGAATATCCGGAAAAGAATCTGACAGCCGCTTAACTCTCGCGTTCTGGGTTACAAGCCTGAAAGGGAGCTGATTTCCAACCGAACTCTTAACCACAGGACTATTTAATCTTAAGATGCTAATTATGAACCAAGCGAAAAATACAAGCGATCCAAATCACGCCAACACGCGAATCAAGAGAGGAGAGCAGGCGGCATTAAATCAGGCGCAAGAGCGGCATTTTATACTTTAAATTGCATTAAATAGTTCATCCGCTGATTAGTCGCGATGCGCCGTATGAACTTGAAGAAGGACGGTCAGGCTTTGGTGATAAAATTGCACTAGGAGAAAGATCCAAATGGCACTGAGCGGATTCGAAATCGCGATGGGGGGAGTTAGCTCGATCCCCGTTCTTGGAGGCCTGATTTTCCTGGGCTTTAAAGCCTTTGGCGAAAAGAATCTCGATGCTTCCAAGTTAAAGCCCAAAAAACCCGCCGCTGCTGAAAAGAAACCCGCTCCTGCAGCTAAAAAAGATCCCGAATAATCAGAGAAATAGCTTGCGATTAAAGTCGCAAAAGATCAAATTTCGATACTTTATTAATTAGACAAGTAAAGTCGAAAATTGATAGTTTGTTGATAAGATTTTATCGATTTCATAGCATCAAATTAGCCGCCAAGACTCACTTCATATAACTTTCCGATAAATTCATTGGAATAAATAAACCAAGCAACGAGAGCGCCTAGACTTCCTCCCAGCCAGAAAAAAGTCTGGAATTGTGTCCAACTCTCGGAATTAAACAACTCCTTGGGAGGGTTGGGTACAGTTGGATTTGCGGGAGGCTGATAAAATTTACCTCCAGCTTGGCCATAAAGGAAAAACAATGTAGTGAGTATGGTTACACCGCCAATGGTTGAAAACAAACCAATGGTCGTTGAAAATTCAGTGTTACGCATCGGCCCAAGAACTGTAAATGGTCCGTACAAAACAAAACCAAATGCTGAGCCCAGCTGAAGCCCCCTAGTCTTGATCGATAGACCTTGCCGGTACATCGGCAGCAGATTAATGATTGATCGAACTGCGATATTGCTATTAACGGGTGTAATTAAATCCCCAGCACAAGGATCTTGAAAAGGCCTGACTGTCGACAATGGCTTGGAATTTTCGTTCATTGCTTACAAAAGCCGTACCCAATTATGAGCAAAAAGAAATAAACATCAAAAGCAAAAAATACAAAGGGACAGACAATAAGAACCTGCAAGCGGATCCTATGACACACAAAGGGGTGGGCTGATTTGAGTAATTGAGCTTATGGCGAAGTTTTACTGGCAATGCTTTGACAGATACGTACAAAAAACCATCAGCCATGACTGAACCTGCTTGCCCAATGCCAACACCGGAGCGTCAGCCAGTCTGCCCAATGCCAACACCTAAATCACTGAACATTTAATCTCATTACTAACGACTCACTAAGACACTTAAGAGCCAGAAGAAAAGTGACAAATACACCCTGGACCCTTACCAAAAGGAGCTGAATGAAGCAATGCTTCATTCACATAGTGCTTCGAGTCTGCAATTGCATCTGGCAATGTAGAACCACGAGCCAACAATGCGGTGATGGCTGCACTGAGAGTGCAGCCCGTACCGTGTGTATGAGGCGTAGGCACGAATTGGCTGACATACCAAGTGCCAACCCCCTGACTTGTTAGAAAATAATCTTGACCAGCAATTGCCTGCAGTCCACCACCTTTAACGAGAACAGCTTCAACGCCATAATCAAGGAGTTTAGAAGCAACTTGCTCGACATCTGCTGGCGTTGATATTGAACAATCTGTCAACAAACTGGCTTCATAAATATTGGGAGTAATTAATGATGCCAAAGGGAACAACGATTTCTTGTAGCATGATATGGCTTCTTCAGCCAATAAGATAGATCCAGCCCTGGAAACCATAACAGGATCAATGATTTTAAACCCAGGAAAATCTACCAAAAAACCAGCAATTTCATCGATAATTTCAGCTGAAAATAACATTCCTGTCTTGAGAGCTTTCACAGAAAGGTCGCTGAGCACAGCCCTCATTTGATGACGAATCAAGTCGCAACTGATAGCTTCAATATGAGAAACACCTTGACTATTTTGAGCCGTAACACATGTAATGACAGAGGCACCATGAATACCAAGACGATTGAATGTCTTCAAATCAGCCTGAATCCCAGCTCCGCCTGAGGAATCACTACCACCAATCGTTAAAACAGATTCAAATATTTTATGCCATTCAGTCATGTATCTGCCGACTGATTGTCCGGCATTAATTCATTCACATTGGGCATTGGGTCCGGTTCCCCATCGGCTATCGCTCGCGCACGTTTATAAAACCAGCTCTCGGTCGTTCCAGCTGTCTCCATCGCTTCTGCAATTTTCAACCAATTGGTTTGTTCAATTTGATCCACTGTGCCGCTTCCTTTAGACGCTTATACACCTTAACAGTTTCCTCAAAATGTTTGTGATCACCACTGCGATGCTTGAGCAATACTGAGCTACAAACGCAAACGCATATAGGCGATGCCACTCCACGTACTAAAATCATCATGATGGAGCTACAAGCGATGTCCAGCTGGCACGATCAACTTCTGAAGATAGGATTTCAGAAAGTCAAATCCGCTGACGGGGCTGTTCGTTACTGCTATGAAGCTGAGAATCGTCGGACATCGTTCTGGACACAGATCACCGTTAAACAGGTTGGTCGGCCGACTCCCGACTCGTGGCAGATAACCTACGCCCGATCTGAAATTCAAGTTGGGTTGTGGAAAATACATTCTGTCGTCAACGCAGTTGATGTTGTTGTTCACAACAATTCTCAAAAAATGGTAGAAGACATTGGCGAAAAAATCAAAATTAAGCCGGATTTTCTACAACGAATAAGCAGTTAAAACTTATGCCTGGCATTCAAAATCGCCTCACAAGCGACCTCTCAAGCTTGATTTGGCACACAGAACGAATTATTCTTCGAGAAGCAGGGTGTGCCAATGAAATTGGTGAAGTCGACTGGAAGAAAGCAAAAGCATTAGAACACAATCCTTTTGCAAACAAAAGCAAATGCTCAACATTGGCAATCTACAAAATCTTGAATCTAAGTAGCATCAGAGTGTTTAGGATCAAAAGACAAGACAATACTTGGCACTGGTTTCTTGTTGATGATATGAGATACAAACGATACCTAGAAGCTCAAGGCAAGAGAATGGTCGATTTTATTTTCTGCCCAACAAAGCGTCAATTCAAAATGACGTGGAAAGAGGCGCCAACTGACATCATTAAAAAGTTGCCGATTGGCCAAGAGTTTGATACATGCGAAGAGATTAAATCTCCAATCAGCTCAGATCACTATGACCAAGAAACTCAAGATTTTGAATCTAAATTAATCATTAGCAAGAAAAAGTGGCAAGAGCATTTGCGTGAAAATTCAGCTAATTATATCCGATAAGTACACAGGACCATAAGGCCAATCCACGTGATGAATTGACAGATGGCATAATGTAGTCAAATTCAAAACCTCATGACTGAAAGCGTTAACCCAAAAATCACAAGTGCTGGCTTGCTGGTTTTAAGACTGTTTGCATCAACACTGATGATTCACCATGGCATTGAAAAGCTTTCTGATGTTGAAGGTTTCACAACTTATATCGTTGATCAATACTTTGCCTTCCTGCCTCTTAACCACGCTCTATGGACCACGGCAGCCGCTTACACCCAAATTATTGGGTCAATTTGCCTTTTAGCTGGCCTCATAACACGAGCTTCGGCGATCGGTTTGGCTTCAACAATGGTTTTTGCATTGGCATTTCATGGTCTTGATACCGGTTTACAGGGAGCACCCCTTGGCATCGTTGATGCACACAATTATGAATACGAGACTTCAGCGCTGTACTTGGCAATTTTTGCAGTCTTGACAATATGGGGAAGCGGATCGTTCAGTATTTCTGCATTATTTAAATCATTTCTACCTGAAAAAATTCAACCATGGGCATGAAAATGTGTCAAAAAATCTCATGAGTTCACTTAACATATTAAGACGCAATGTTTAAGATCATCAAAGAAAAGCTTACCTTTTTAATGGACAAGCTTAGACGTAAAGTTGCTTACGTACCAGCAGTTTCAGATACCGTTAAATCATTGCAGGACGTGGGTCTCGATTTAACAGAGGATCAGAATGGAGAGACCTAAACTTGATAAATTCCAATTCGAAATTGCAGTTGAGAACGCAGGCTTGACGGAACTTGAAACAGATATCCTCGAATACATACGTTACAATGGTATATTTGACGAATTATCTTTACGAAAGGCTTTATCACTGCCTACAAAGCCACCAGCATTATATCGACTAAATAAAATATGCGAGAAGATTGCAATTCATTTGCCAGCAGTTTCGATCGAACTATTTAAATGGTCTAAACAACAAAACCCGGACAATATCGCATGGAAAGGAAACCTTGTTTGCAGCATTGGATTTAATTGTGACGGAGATAGACTAGAGCCTGAATCAGGAACTGTTTTATACCATACGTTTATCATTCACAAAGAATTATTCAATGGTTTTGGCGATAATAATTGAAAGAAGCAACCTAATTTAATGAAATCAGGCATATATCGACGCCGATCATCAAAGCAATGGCCAACAAGATCGTTGGATTAAATTTTTCAAATCGCTTCTTTTTTCTCTCACGGGCAGCAATAATTGGATTTTGAATATAATCAAATTTTACTTCTTCAGGCTTAAGTTCAGCTTTTTTAGGCTTAGGTCTGCATCCAATTGATTCGCCGTAGAGAGACTCTCCTCTAGGCAACTTTGGCTCAGTCAAGACGTCATCACTCTAATTATTTCTACTAAAGCAGAAATTTAAAAATCAAGTCAACGTGCTACACAAGCAAGTCCGTTAAAACTAGCGCAAAAGTTACACAAATGATACTGCAGCACACACATAAAAAATATCGTCCCACGTCTAATCTCAAAGTGTTTCTTCTCTAATTGTCCTTTCAAAAACAAACTTCATTGCGAGAATTAAAAGATTCAAAGTAAACGTAATTAAATTAGCAATTAACACCGCATAGGCTTTCGTCATATACCCATATATGATCCAGCAAAAGCAACCACTACAGAAGGCAACCAAAAGAACATAGGAGACATCTTCGGCCTTCTTGGATTGCCAGGTTTTGAGAACCTGTGGAATGAAGGCCCCTGTCGAGAGCAGCGCTGCCGCTGAGCCGAATACTTCTGAAAGGATCATCGAGCTTGGGGAGTGAAAACCATGGGATAAATCAAGAGATTGACAGCCCATCAGAGCTGATCAAAATGAAGGCCGCACCAAGAAAATAACAGCCATTTTGTATAAAATGCGAAACCAAGCCCGCTCATTGGCTATATTCAATAAGCCAAGAGCCAGGATAATAGATTTTTAGATTATAGATGCTTGTTCTAAACGTCATCCTAGGGCTTACTGCCATTGCCTGGATTATTATCGGAATTAAGACGCATGCAGACTGGGTAGTTAATATTTTTGACCAAGAAAGCAGAAAAATAAAAAATCAACAAACAGCAATTGAAAAATATGGATATCAGTCCGTCACTTCTTTGGATGTCTTGTCTCCCAAGAAGGCATTTGTGTTCGGCTATTGGGATGGGGCAGAGTCAAACGAAAAACAGAAAGAAGATGTCAAAGTTGGGAAAAGCCCATTAATCTTTCAAATAGTCAATGGAAGTTTGATCGCTATCACCTCAATTGCTGTTTTGACGGTGCTCAGTCGTGGACTATTTACAGGGATCGGATTACTTTAATAAGCATCTAATTGATAGTGACTTTTAAATCATGTGTAATCTGTGAGCGAATATTCAATGCAAACAGTCCAAGACAGCTAGCATGCTGTAAACAATGTCGCGTTGTGTTAGTAAAAAAAAGAAATCAAACTAGACTCAAATACCAAATTGTCACAAAAAATCGGTCAAACCGCGATGCACAGTGACATCATTTTGTCATGTCGCTAGGGATTATTTGACACCTGCAGAGGCTTATAATTTGCCATCATTCATTAGTTCGATCAATTTGATTCAAATGCAGGAGCAAAAGATTGCTTTAGCAAAGTCGATGACAAGTTTAATATCTTCTAAGGCTTTTATAAGTATTTCGTTTATAGTAATAATGTCCAGTGCATTATTTCAAATACTAATAAGCACTGAGGATCAACTCAGTGTTTTTATAGCTGTGATACCAGCTTCAACAGTTATTATCATGGCTTGGTTCACTGCCGTTCGACGTCTTTTCAACAAATCTGAGCATGTTTGATTCTAATAACAATTCGTCCAAAACATTCCGAGGTTTGGGATTTTCATTTTTCATGTGCGGTGCATTTTTTCATTGCGTCGACTTTCTTGGAGTTGAGCAAACTCTTGAATGGGGAACAGGGATGGGATTTATGGCTACAATCGTCTTGACAATTTATTTTTGGGCAAAATATTTGACCCGCAATAAAGTCTGGAAATCCATTTTTTAGAGAATCTATTTATAGTTTGTCAATCAATGAGTAACTATCAAATTTCTGTAACTCATAATGATAACCTCTATGAATTTGAATGTGCTGATAATGAATATATTTTAGAGGCCGCAGACCGAAATGAAATCGAACTACCATTTTCATGTCGTGCAGGTGCCTGTTCGACTTGCGTAGGAAAAATAAATCAGGGGAGCGTGGACCAGCACGATCAAAGCTTTTTGGACGACGATCAATTGGCTGCAGGGTTTGCCCTGTTATGCGTCTGTTTTCCCACATCTGATCTCAATATCGAAGCTGGGGTGGAAGAGCAGATATATTAGTAGCTTGTACAACACCGTAAAGTCACATAAGTGCCGTAGCTCAGCCCAAAAACGTCCAAAATAAAACAAATTTTGCATGGAGTCATGCGTTTTACTATTATTTACGCATCGGCAACTGGTCATACTGAAGATATAGCTGAAAGATTAAATACATTATTGCCTGACTCAGAGTTAAAAGATTTAGATAGAATAGATTTCACAAAAGAGTTAGAAGAAGCTGAGGCATTAATTTGTTGCACGCCTACATGGAATACAGGATCTGATGTAAAGAGATCCGGAACAACTTGGGACGAACATATCGACAATATTCCTCAACTTGCATTAAAAGATAAGCCAATTGCCATTGTTGGCTTGGGTGATTCCGCAGCTTTCAGCAAATATTTTTGTGATGCGATGGAAGAGCTCTATCGGTCTTTCCAATCTGCAGGAGGTCAAATGATTGGCCATGTGTCCGTTGATCAATATATTTTTGATGAATCAAAAAGTGTTATTGACGGAATGTTTTGCGGGCTTCCCATTGATGAAGACAATGAATCAGAAAAAACTGATGATCGCCTTCAAGATTGGGCTCAAAACTTACTAAAAGAGATAAGTTAAAACTTATTTATTCACCCTAAGAACGCCTTTGTTTTAAATATTTAGAGAGCCAATTATATATTCTACTTTGACTCGGAAGCAACATTAGTTTTATTAGATTGATTTACGCTCATAAAATCCACGGGCAGCCCTCCACATACTGAAACGATTACCGGAGTCATTACCATGGCCACTACTAATAATCCGATAGGCTGAGGTATTGATTGTTGGGTAGCTAGAACAAGAACACCTACACACATTAAAATGTATAGAGTCGCAAACAGTATAATTTTCAAAGAAATTTTCATAAACCTTGAGTGTTTTGCTTGAAGTCATTCAATGCTCTCTGAAGCTGGCCCAAAGCAGCTCGCCCAATGTTGTATCCAGCCCAAGACAGCGCCAGAATCACTGGGAAGAGTACAACTAAAATTCGAAAATCCATGGACCTAAAAAGCGAAGAATGATATTAGATCATTTCTTTCAGGCAAAGGCGCCAAAATGATGCCATCACAAGAAACCATAAAACAGGGAGAACGCTGAATTGATTCAGTCGCATGCATCATTGTACAGCTACATATTTGACGTGCTCTGATGAATAGGCTTACAAAATATCGTCAAATATGAAAGGCAATTGTGATTGGAAACACTAAATTCAAGCAAGAATATATAAACAGTTGATCGAGCCCAATTGGGATTACTTTATTCATGCTCCCTTGGATGAAGGGGTCATTCGCTTCGAAACAAAAACTGAACGAGCACTTCACGCCAGAGTTGTTGCATCAGAAGCGAACTGGATGGAATGCCAGAGTAGTGAACGTCTCATTAAATGGTGGGAAGCACGACAAGATTTAGAGGCTTTTCAAGAAGGCCGCCGAATAAATCAGGCTCAGTAAAGTTAGAAATTGATTACCAATCAATATCTGAATTCGTAATCCATGCAACAATCATACCCATCATCAAGCCAGCAAAAATTACTGCGCACCACACATTTAGCCAGAATAAAATTTGCGGCAATAATCAATCACTAATGAAATCAAAAAAATCATAATGCTCACTATCCAAAATGATTTAATCCTGAATGAATTAAACAAAATTTTGATCAATTAGCACAAAGGGAAAGATCTATAAGCTCAATGCCAATGTTATATTTGGCACAAGGCCTGTGGTCGCAGGAATTTAAAGTGTAAAAAATCCTCGCCCATGTATCAAGATTATACTGCGATTGCGCTATTGCTTTTTACAGCTGTACCTCTTGCTGCTGTCGCAGTAACAGCCTTCTTTTACGTAAAAAATAACGATCGCAAAACGCCTCTTAAAAGAGAAGATTTTTATCGTTAATCATATTTAAGTCCAAAATCAATCAAGGCCTACAATTTTATTTAAAATCTCCATTCCGGTAAATGCTTGCCATAGAAAGAGCATAAGCATAAGCATTCCCAGGACAACATGTGCTTTTCGAGCTAAAAGATTGCCCCGCTGCATCAATGGCGACAGCGATGCTCCGATAGCGACCATCCCAGACATTAGTAAACCGACGAGCAAATGAGCGTCAACGAATAATTTTCCATTGTTGATGTAAGTAACAACCATTCCACCCAGGTTGCCGATCACCATTGCTGATAAGAATAAACTTCCCCAGAGATAATGACGTTGGGCGAATTTTCCTGAAACAAGGGCCTTGCGTTGCTCAGAGGTGCCTGTTCGAAACTTCTTCGCTTTGATGCCGAGATAAAGAACCCAGACACCCAGACCCAACAGAATCCACTCCATCAGCGGGTGCACGAAGTTGAGGCTGAAGGACAGCGTTTCCAGCATCCAGTTTTCGGATCGACCTGATGAGGCTAATCAGCAGCGTTCCTGAACTGACTTAATGGAGGAAATGACGACGACCGGTGAGCAGCATCGACATCCCAAGCTCATCGCATGCCTTGATTGAATCGGAATCCCGCATACTGCCCCCGGGGTGAATCACGGCTGTGATCCCGTGACTGGCAGCAAGACGCACCGTGTCATCGAACGGGAAGAATCCATCACTCGCCAGTACAGCTCCCTTGACATGTTCACCGGCAGCATCCAAGGCAATACGTGCAGAGCCAACACGGTTCATCTGACCGGCCCCTACACCGAGGCTCTGACCCGACTTGGCAACGACGATGGCGTTTGAGCGAACATGACGGACCAATCGCCAGGCAAATTCAAGGTCCTGGCGCTCCTGCGGTGAAGGTGGACGCTGCGTGGCAACACTCCAGGACTCCGGGGTGATCAGCTGATCATCCAGATCCTGAACAAGCAATCCACCAAGGATGCTGCGCACATAATCAGGGCCGGCTGCATCGATGGCGTCGGTAGACAGTTCCAGCAGACGCAGCTTGGCTTTCCCCGCCAAGATTTCTCGAGCCTCAGGCGTGTATCCAGGCGAAACCACACACTCGAGGAACAAGCTGGTCAACTCGCGTGCTGCTGGTGCATCCACCTCACCATTGATGGCGATGATTCCACCAAAAGCACTGACCCTGTCGGCATCGAGAGCCCGCGTAAGCGCCGCCGAAACAGCAGTTCCAACTGCAACGCCACAGGGATTTGTGTGCTTCACCACCACGGCAGCGGGCTGCTGCGCCGGAGTCAATCCTCCTTGTCCGTAGCCAAATTCACGCACTGTGGCCAACGCCGCTTCCAGATCAAGCAGGTTGTTGGTGCTGAGCTCTTTGCCCTGCAGCTGGATCGCACCGCCCCAGCCCTGCCGCGGTTGGCTGTACCAACGAGCATTCTGATGGGGATTTTCTCCATACCGGAGCGTCTGACGCTGCGGTACAGCTCCCAACCATGGCCCATCAGCCACCTCAACATCCTTTGCCATCCAGGTGCTGATGGCGGTGTCGTAGGCAGCAGTGTGCTGAAAAGCCTCGAGAGCCAATTGACGTCGAAGCTCTGGGGGAACTCGACCAGCGGAATTTTGGAGAGCCGCCAAGACGCTGTCGTACTGAGAGGGGCTGGTAAGAACAGCAACATCGGCATGATTCTTGGCGGCGGCCCGCACCATCGCCGGCCCTCCGATGTCAATGTTCTCGATCGCCTGTTCCCATGTGACATCAGGCTTGGAAACGGTTTCGCGGAAGGGATACAGATTGACCACCACCACGTCGATCAGAGCAATGTTCTGCTGCTCCAGATCCGCCTGATGGGAGGCATCGTTGCGCTTGGCCAGAATTCCCCCATGCACTCGAGGATGAAGTGTCTTGACCCGACCACCCAGGATCTCCGGGGCGCCTGTGAGTTCTGAAACGCGGGTCACCGGAAGACCAGCCGTCTCCAAAACCTTGGCGGTGCCCCCACTGGAGAGAAGCTGATAGCCATGGACGCGATGCAGAGCCTCCGCCAGAGGCACGATTCCGGTCTTATCGGAAACACTCAGCAGGGCGACAGGGGCCATCGAAACGACGTAACTGGAATCCTCAGCCAACCTACGCATGAGTGAACATATCTCCATGAACCGACGCTTGGTCCTGCTGCATGGCTGGGGAGCCGATGGTGACGACCTACGTCCACTGGGGGATGCCTTAAAGGCCAGGCTGGGTGGATCACTTGATCTGGTCAGCCTCGATGCGCCGGAGCTTCACCCCCAGGGAAGCGGGCGTCAGTGGTATGGACTATTCCCGGCTGAGTGGAATGCCGTACCCGCAGCCGTCATCCAACTTCAACAGCGGCTGCATCAACTTGACGGTGGCGAGCCAGCACTGAAACGAACCGTGCTGTTCGGCTTTTCTCAGGGTGGTGCAATGGCCATCCACGCTGGTTGCGAGCTGCCTCTGGCTGGCGTCATCTCCTGCAGCGGCTATCCCCATCCGAATTGGCAACCCCCTTCAGGACATCCACCAGTCCTTCTGCTTCACGGCGAAGACGATGCGGTTGTTCCGTTTGAAGCCATGGCACAGATTCGAGACAAACTCGACTCGCAGAGCTGCAACGCTCTTCCATTCAAAAACGGTCACACCATTCCGGAAGAAACGATGCAACCGATTGAAAATTTCATCAGCTCGGTTTTAACCGAACTTCAGTAAACGAGATCAAACAAAGGCGTACTCGTACTCCTCCATTTCTTCCCAGTCGTCTGCAGCCAAATCAAGACCTTCAAACAGTTTGTCTTCCCCAATCCCATCAACAATGGTGCGAAGAGAGGGAAAGAGAAAATGATTTTCCTCAGCGTACTGAGCACTGAACAATCCTTTCTCACCCCAGAAGAAACGATCCGTTGTGTGCTCATTACGGCGCACATGAAGTAAGGCTGGTGGTACCAGACCCGCTTCAGCGATGTAACGCCTCGCGGCAGTAACTGGTTTGTATTCGCCAGTTTCCAGGTTGTGCATGGAAACGTGAGCCAAAACACGCTGACCAGCCAACCGACGACGACTGATGCGCTTGCGCTTCTTGGACATGGGTGCTCCGGGACAGGGGGTGGACTTGATGGTGGACAGTCAGTCAGATCCAATACGGCAAATCGCCGCTAACAGGACATCACCAGAGATTCGGCCGACGAAAATCGTCAGACGCAGAGGGACCGCGTCAGGATGGACGAAGTGAATTGCGTCCATTCAGAAGATCACCAAGACCCGAATTGATGCCGTGGTGACATCCAGCAAAAGATGCTTCAACCTCTGCTGTAACTTTGGTTGCTACAAAAAAGCAACCCCTCGGGACACTGGCGGGAGCAAACCCTTGACGAGCTGCGCCTCGGTCGTTAGGAGTATCTTAAGACTTTTCCAAGATTTTTCAAGTCCCCCCCTCTACAGCACCATCGGCCAACCGTGGGTAACTCCCGTTACGACAACGGGATTCAGCTGACCGATCGATTCCTTGACTTTGCCGATCAGCAGCTGGCCCCCCAGGTCCAAACCGGACCCATTCGGCATCTGGGGCTTTATGTCAGCACCCCACCTGAAACCAGCGGTCCACCTCTCATTCTGATCCGGCAGTGGTCTTCAGGAAGCCTCAGCCTTCCGCCGGCGGATGCCGACCCCGACCTGAGAACACCGGATGCCCATCGCCGCTGGTTTCCGCTCCAGGACGCCGGCCTGATTCTGGGGGCGCTTCGAGTCGACCTCGAGTCCACCAGCAGCTGGACGAACGAGGTCGACGCACAGATACGTCGCTGCTCCGCAGCCATCAGTCATGCGCTTGGACGAGATCTGGAGTGTCAGCAGCTCCAGGATGAACTGACACGTCAAAACCAACAGCTGCGCACACTTGTGCATCAACTGCGCAATCCTCTCGCTGCTCTTCGCACCTATGCCCAGCTGCTGATGCGGCGGCTGGAACCGGACAGCGCCCATCAGTCTTTGCTGAGCAACATGCTCAGCGAGCAGCGCCAGCTGGGGCGCTACATCGACGCTCTTGATGCTCTGGGAGAGCGCGCTCTGCCCCAGCCCGAAGAGGACATGCTCGGTCCAACCCTGTTGCCACCGGGAGGGAGCACAACAACCGACACCCTGGCCGCGTTGATCCAACCTCTGGTGGAACGGGCAGAAGCCACCGCCAATCTGCAGAACCGACCCTGGCGTGGCCCTAGCAGCTGGCCCACATGGAGTGAAGGTCCAACCGGAGATGGATCCATGGCGGAAATCGTGGCCAATCTTTTGGAAAACGCCTTTCGCTACAGCCCAGGCGGCTGCGCCATTGGCCTGGAACTTCTCAATAACGGCCTGTGCGTCTGGGATTCAGGACCACCGATTCCAAAGATTGAACAATCCCGAATCTTCCATCAGGGAGAACGCGGATCCTCCGCCAAAGACCGTCCGGGTACCGGCCTTGGCCTGGCCCTCGCCCGCCGCCTTGCAGAACGCAACGGCGGACATCTGACCCTGAGCACCGAACCCAAGTCGATTCACCCCAACCTGCCGCCGACGGGGAATGCCTTCCAGCTCAGCTGGTCCCGAGCAGCCCTGCCAGCAGGAGAAGCGTGATCGCTTCACTCAGCACCAAGGAGGATCCATAACTGTCGCCGGTATGACCACCCAGGCGCCGACCCAGACAGTCCGCCACCAGCACAGCCACCGGAGCACCCACCAGTAATGCCAGTGGCTGCACGCCACAGACGGCCAGCAAAACCACACCCGGCAAAATCGGCAGCACATCCCAGGCAGGTCGACCATGCCAACGATGGAAAGCAGCGGTTCCATCGGTTCGGATGTAGTCGAACTGTGCCATCGCCCATAGCGGGGCGACACGAGCCCAAAAACCAGCCAGAACAAGGGCCTCCGGAGCAGCAGGTCCGAGTTGCAGCAGCGCTGCAATCTCCAAAAGCAGAACCACCGCCAGGGCCAGCACGCCACTGGCACCGACGCGACTGTCGTCCATTGCTGCAAGCCGGCGTTCCTCACCAGCAGCGACCCCATCGGCCGTGTCCATCAACCCGTCGTGGTGCAAGCCACCACTGAGGCGAATTCCAACAACAATCACCAGCGGTGCCAAGGCCACCGGGCTCCAACCCAGACGACCCAGGCCAATCCACACCAAGGCCTGCAGCCCTCCGATCAGCAAACCAATCCAGGGAGCAAAACGGGCAATGCGCTCGAAGCGTGGCGCTGGCCAGGGCCACGCCGGCAGCACCGAGTAAAAAATCCAGGCACCGGCCAGATCAGCCAGCCACGGGGGAGCATTCCGAGCGATGGTTCCGTAGCGCGTGAGTGCTGGTGTCACCGTAGGTTCAACCCGGTGACGATCCTGCTTTGTTCGGCTTCGACATCTCGGCCCGTTGTGCCAACACAGCAGCCCGGTGCGGCACCTTCCACACACCGCACGGCCCGGTGGAAACCCCTCGGTTCATGCCCGTGGGAACCCTGGCCACCGTCAAAGGCATCAGCACCGAGCAACTGGCACGCACCGGTGCTCAGATGGTGCTTTCCAACACGTACCACCTTCATCTGCAGCCCGGGGAAGAGATCGTTGCCGCCGGTGGAGGACTGCACAAATTCATGGGCTGGGACGGTCCGATGCTCACCGACTCCGGTGGCTTTCAGGTTTTCAGCCTCGGAGACCTGAACAAAATTGATGACCGTGGCGTGGTGTTCCGCAATCCACGGGACGGTCGAATCATCGACATGACGCCAGAGCATGCAACGCAGATCCAGATGGCCCTCGGTGCCGATGTCGCCATGGCCTTCGATCAATGCCCCCCCTATCCAGCGACCGAAAACGATGTGATCGATGCCTGCCGGCGCACCCATGCCTGGTTGGCGCGCTGCGTTGAGGCCCACACCTGTGAGAGCCAGGCCTTGTTCGGCATCGTGCAGGGCGGATGCTTCCCCCATTTACGCCGGGAGAGCGCTCGAGCCGTAGCCGACTTCGACTTGCCGGGAATCGCCGTCGGCGGGGTGAGCGTGGGCGAACCCATCGAGGAGATGCACCGGATTGTGAGGGATGTGACGCCGCTGTTGCCCGATGCTCGACCCCGCTATCTGATGGGAATCGGCACTCTGCGCGAGATGGCCGTGGCCGTGGCCAATGGGATCGATCTGTTCGATTGTGTTCTTCCAACCCGGCTCGGACGGCATGGCTCGGCCTTGGTGGGTGGAGAACGCTGGAATCTCCGCAATGCCCGATTCCGACACGACCACACACCCCTGGACACCAGCTGCCCCTGCCCAGCCTGCTCCAACAACCACACCCGGGCTTATCTCAACCACTTGATTCGCAGCGAAGAGTTGCTGGGGCTGACCCTGCTAAGCCTTCACAACATCACCCATCTTTTACGCTTCACCAAAGCCATGGGGCAAGCGATTCGGGAGGATTGTTTTTCAGAGGATTTCGCTCCCTGGGAGCCCGACTCACCAGCCCATCACACGTGGTAGCGTCCAACTCACGCCTTATTTGAAGCACAAGGGATGGCCGCCTTCACCCTCGACCTGCTGGCACAGCTGCCCGAGGCCTACCAGGCCTTCTCACCGCTGATCGACATCCTGCCTCTGATCCCGGTGTTTTTCCTGCTGCTTGCATTTGTTTGGCAAGCCTCTGTGGGTTTCCGCTGATCAGCGGTCGCGGAGAACAGCCCATACAAAGGCTGGAAGAACGAGCATTCTTCGCCAGCGACTGGGCTCCTGGAGCAGCCGATACAGCCATTCGATCTGCAGGCTGCACATCCATTGTGGTGCGCGTTTTTTAACACCAGCCCACACGTCAAAGCTGCCACCAACTCCCATCCAAAGGCCCACTTTTCCCAACTGTTGCTGATGGGACCAGATCTCCTGGCGAGGAACCCCCAGGGCGATCAACACCAAATCCGGTGCTGTCTCGGTTAATTCCGCCTCAATCTCCGGCCAGGCCTGCACCGGCTGATAGCCGTCCACAGCCATCACCAGCTTCAAACCTGGAAAAGCCTCAGGGAGAGTCCGGCGCAGGTTGCCCATAACCTCCGGAGACGCCCCCACCAACGCAACGCGCCAACCATGGGAGGCGGCATAGCCCAGCAGAGTCCAGGCCAGTTCAATCCCAGCCGTTTTCAACACCCTCACGCCCTGGCGGGACAGCGCCCACACCACCCCAGCACCATCGGGGATCACCAGCTCCGCTGAAGCGATAGCGCTACCCAGCAGAGGATGACTGCGAGCAGCCATGGTCATTTCCGCATTGAGGGTCACAACACGGCCGCCGCCGCTGGAATGCAGGCCGATCGCTGCTGCGGAGACATCACGACAGGCATCCACAGGGACACCAAGAACCTCACAACGGCGACGGTCATCAGGGGTTGTCAATGAATCCATGGGCACCGGTCCGCATTGGAGAATTTAAGGGCGGCAAATCGACTGGGCATGGTGGAAAAGTCGGCAGAGACCCCCACAGAACAGAGCCGCATTGAGGCGGTGATCCAACGGCTTGACCGCTCCATCAGCAAGGTGGTGCTGCAACGCCAAGACCCGATCAGTGGCCTGCTTCCCGCCAGCACCGCGCACACGATTCATGGCAATTACGGCGATGCATGGGTGCGGGACTGCGTGTATTCCATTCAGTGCGTCTGGGCACTGAGCCTGGCGATCCGCCGCCATCGGGGGGGCCAGAACAGCAGGGCCTGGGAACTCGAACAACGGGTCATCGCACTGATGCGTGGACTGCTGCGAGCGATGCTGCGCCAGGCAGAAAAGGTGGAGCGGTTCAAGCAAAGCCTGGATCCTCTGGACGCCTTGCATGCCAAATACGACAGCAGCAGTGGTGATCCAGTGGTGGCCGATGACGGCTGGGGACACCTGCAGCTCGATGCCACCTCTCTGTTCCTATTGCAGCTAGCTCAGCTGACGCGGAGCGGCTGCACCGTGATCCACAGCCGTGATGAAGCGGATTTCATCCAGAACCTCGTCTTCTACATCGCTCGGGCCTACCGGACCCCCGACTACGGCATCTGGGAACGGGGCGACAAGGGGAACCACGGACTACCGGAGCGGAACGCCAGCTCGATCGGGATGGCCAAGGCCGCACTGGAAGCCCTCGAGGGGCTGGATCTCTTCGGCGTCTATGGCGATGGATCCTGCCGAGTGCTGATTCCCCAGGGAGCGCTGGTACGGCTGCGACGCGCCCTGGAAAGCCTGCTGCCACGCGAATCAGCCAGCAAGGAGGCCGACAGCGCCTGTCTTTCTGTGGTGGGCTATCCCGCCTGGGCCGTGGAGAACAACAATCTTGTCCAGCGCACCCTGCGTCGGATCCGACGAGATCTGGGGGGGGGCCTATGGCTACAAGCGCTTCCTGCGCGATGGCCACCAAACCGCCGTGGAAGATGACAGCCGGCTGCATTACGAGCCGGAGGAACTGGCCGAATTTGAAGGCATCGAATCGGAATGGCCTCTGTTTCTGGCATTCGAACTGGTCACATGCTGCTGCGAAGAGCGCTGGCAGGAAGCCAGACGCTTGAACAACAATTTGCAGGCTCTTGCTGTGCAACGCGATGGCGAGGCGTTGTACCCAGAGCTTTATCGCGTGCCGGATGAAAAGGTCGAAGCAGAGCGCAAACAGCCTGGAAGCCAGCAGCGCGAAGCCAACACAAATCTGCCCCTGATCTGGACCCAGAGCCTCGCCTGGCTGGGCGAAATGTTGCTGGAAGGTCTTGTGACACCTGCTGACCTCGACCCCTGCAACCGTCGTCAGTCCTCAGCCCTGGGAGCGGAATCGGTCCTGGTGGCTTTCGCTGTCCAGGATGCAGCCGTTGGCAAGACCTTGATTGAGGCTGGTCTGCCCCTAAGCCTGAGCGGAACGATCAGCGTGCAGTGCTCCGATGCCCTCGGGGAGAACCTGGCCCAGGTGGGGGCCAATCCACGGCTGAACCTCAGCGGCCTGCCATCAAAGCGCATCGAGACGGAAGACACCGCTCGGTTTTACCGACAGGGGGGACGTGATCTGGCCTTCACCGCAGCCGTGCTGGAGGACAGCGTCAGCTACCTAGCCGATGACCCGCTGCAGCTGGTGGACAGCGTTGTGGATGAACTTCATTTGCTGCAACGCCACTGGCGGGGCCCCGGACTGCCACTGCTGCTGATCCCGATCAGCGCTGAATCCTTTAAACATCACCCCGAAGCCATTCTCAATCTGGGCCGAACGCTGAGCAGCGGCAGCATCGGTGGAATCACCGTGCAGTTCGACACAGTCGAGCAGCTCAGAAGCATGGGGCAGTGGCTTGAGCTGTCTGGAGAAGCGGCCAGCCCGGAAGGAAAGGTTTCAAGGAGGGCACTCCGCACAGCCGTGCTGCGTGAAGCCACAGACCTGGCGGACCTCACCGCCGCTCAGGAACAAGAACTGGACGAAACCGAAACCGATGCCCTGCAGGCACGACTCTGGACCAGTGACTCCCTTCACGAACAGGCCGAGGTCTTGGAATTGCTGCAGCGCCGTTTCGGCGTGGAAGCCATACAAACAAGTCCAGGTGACGGTCCTGTGAGCCTCAGGCGACTGCTGGAGGAGGTCTACACCCGTGGACTGCGCTGCCAGGAGTGGAGCGTGGTTCGCCGTTGTGCCGGTGCACTGGGAATGGTGCACCCCCAGCTGGAGGATGCCCTCACCGACCTGCTGATGCGTCAGACACAGGTGGTGGTGGGCCGCAACTACACCGCCGACTCACGCCTGATCCGCCCTCTGGACAACAGCGCCATTGCGGAGCGCATTGCGCGCACCAGCGGTACCGACAGCAGGGAACGGATGCTCGAGCAGGAGCTGCTGCTTGCGCTCGACAGCATTGCCAGACGCCAACCCGCGCTGCTCAAGGGCAGTCTCACCCTGCAGCTGAGCCAGTTGCTGCTTCTGCTGACCTCGGAACTGGCCGTTGAGCAGCGACTCAGCCAGGACGAAGCCTTCGAAGCGCTTTGCAGCACGTCACCCCATCTCATCCGCGACCGATTGCGCCGCCTTCTGAGCGACGTGGACCACGGACGAGCCGCCTTGCAACGGGGTGAGCAACTGCACGTCAGCGGACGCGTGCAGTGGAAAGTTCCCGATCCACTGGAGGTGGCTCCAAGCGGTGGGGACTGGCTGCAGCACCGGATCCGGCTGGGCACTCTGCAGAAGGTGCCGCGCGACTTCTACGCCGGGATCTGGAGCTTGCTGCGCCATTGCCGCGGCCTGGTGATCGGCGACAAGCTCGAACGACGCAACCGTCTAAACAGCAGTCTGATCCTAGAGAAGACAGCAGGGGAGCGCAATTTCGCCACCTTGGTGGAGCATTTGCTCAGCCGGATCGATGCACCGGAATACCGGCAGCTCTGCAACGAATGTCTGCTGTCTCTGATGGCCTTCGTGGAGGCCAACCCGGATGTGCGTTTTGCCGACGATCTCGCCCTGGATGTGGTGATCGGTCACGCAGTTCGCGTGGGCTGGCTGCTCACTCACCCATCCCTGGCAGATGGGCATTACAGCCAATACAAAGCACTGGCCTGGGGGCAGTTCTATGCAGCATCCCCAGGGGACTGCCGTCGTTGGCAGATCGCAGCCCTGAAAGAACTGACCGAACAGAGGGAACTGGTGTAACCGTCAGATCGGTTGTCTGAGCGGGACGCCCATATCGGGATGCTCCACCGCTTGCTCGATCAAGTCGGCGAGCAGAAGTGCCCTCGAGGCCTGTAAGCCATCCACAGCCGGTGTTTCGCGACCACGCACGCACTGAAGAAAATGCTCCAACTCGGCATAGAGAGGTTCAATCGAAGTGGTGCTGACCTCTTCGATGAAGCCGTCATTGCGATACAGCAACTCACCGTGATCGGCGGAATACCACTCATGAGCACGGCGGTGGATATGCAGGGTGTGATTGAGAAAATCAGTCTCCACAAGGCTTGAGCGACAGTGAGCACTGAGGCTGCGGATCTTGCGGTGGCTCATTTTGCTGGCGGTGAGGCTGGCAACGACACCGTTCTCGAATCCCAGGGTGGCGTTGACGTAGTCGATGGGTCCCTCGCCGCTGCGACCACCAGCCGCTGCCAGCCGCACCACCGGTGCCTGGGCCAGCTCGAGCACCAGATCGATGTCATGAATCATCAGATCAAGGACGACTGAAACATCGTTGGCCCGATCGGAGTGCGGGCTGTGACGGCGACCTTCGAGCACCACC
>QCUM01000019.1 GCA_003210735.1 Synechococcus sp. AG-679-D13 | reverse complement strand
AGAAAGGGTGAGCTGTTTCCCACGCCGTAGTTGTTAGCGTCCCAGCACCTCGGCAGCGAAGGTCTTGGCAGCACAACAAGAACGGGTGCTGCTGGTGCGTCTGCCCTGCAATCCCATTTTCCCGATCGGTCCGATCTACCTCGCGGACCATCTCCACAAGTGTTTTCCCGAGATGCCGCAGCGCATTCTCGATCTGGCTGCGTTGCCTGTTCTGGATGTCAGACGCGTTCTGCTGTCAACCGTCGACCAATTCAAGCCAACGCTGCTCGTTTTCTCCTGGCGAGACATTCAGATCTATGCCCCTGTGGATGGTCGTGGCGGCAACCCTCTACAGAACTCGTTTGAGGTGTTTTATGCCCGAAACCCGCTGAAGCGGATTCATGGGGCATTGGGCGGTCTTCGGCTGATGACCAGCCATTACGGCGAGTTGCATCGCAATCAAAAGCTGGTCAGTCAGGGTTGGGATCGCGCCCGTCGCCACCACCCTGACGCCAGGGTCGTCTTGGGCGGTGGCGCCGTCAGTGTCTTTTACGAACAGCTGGGTCGTTCCCTGCCCAAAGGAACGATCGTTTCGATCGGTGAGGGTGAACCTCTTCTTGAGAAGCTGATCCAGGGCCAGTCCCTCGACAACGAGCGTTGTTTTGTTGTGGGGGCCCCGCCACGCCAGGGTCTCATCCACGAGCAGCCTGAAAGTCGACCCAAGACGGCCTGCGACTACGACTACATCGCTTCGATCTGGCCACAGCTCGATTGGTATCTCGAAGGTGGTGACTTTTACGTTGGTGTTCAAACGAAGCGAGGGTGTCCGCACAACTGCTGTTACTGCGTTTACACCGTGGTGGAGGGCAAGCAGGTGCGCCTCAACCCCGTGGACGAAGTGGTCAGAGAGATGCGCCAGCTTTATGACCGCGGCGTGCGCGGGTTCTGGTTCACCGATGCACAGTTCATACCTGCGCGGCGCTACATCGAGGATGCAAAGGATCTGTTGCGGGCGATCAAAGCCGAAGGCTTAACCGGAATCCGTTGGGCTGCCTACATCCGAGCTGACAACCTCGATCCCGAGTTGGCTCAGCTGATGGTTGAGACCGGCATGAGTTACTTCGAGATCGGCATCACCTCAGGTTCCCAGGAACTCGTCCGCAAGATGCGGATGGGATACAACCTGCGGACTGTGCTGGAGAGCTGCCGGATGTTGGCAGATGCCGGTTTCCGAGATCACGTCTCTGTGAATTATTCGTTCAACGTGATCGACGAGCGTCCGGAGACGATCCGTCAGACAGTGGCCTACCACCGTGAGCTGGAGTCGATTTTCGGATCCACATTGGTAGAACCTGCCATCTTCTTCATCGGTCTGCAGCCTCACACCCACCTCGAGCAATACGGCTTTGACAAGGGTCTGATCAAGCCTGGCTACAACCCAATGAGCATGATGCCGTGGACGGCCCGCAAGTTGCTCTGGAATCCAGAGCCCATGGGCAGCACGTTCGGGAGGGTGTGCCTTGAGGCGTTTGACAGGAATCCGGGAGATTTCGGCCGCACCGTGATGGCTCTCCTGGAACGCGACTATGGCGTCGCTCCACTTCAGGAAGCCCTGCGGGCACCACTGACCGGTCGCAAGGCTCTCGCCACAGCTGTGAGTTGAAACAACAACAAGACAAGCAACCCGATTAGCCCGACTGCGCCTCCAAGCGGGTTTGCGTTGGCGTTGCCGGGGCCGACCAGCCAGGCGGGTGCATCAGGAGAGAGCTGAAGCAAACCGTTTTGCAGAAGGAACCAGCCGGCGACCAATCCACCGTGCAGTCCGACACATCCCCAGAGGGACCCACCATCCACTCGGCGCTGAACGGCCAGACACAATCCAAGGAGAAACAGTCCGATTAGCAGCCCCACCATCGGCCAGAAGCCGAGATTGAAACGAGCGTGCACAAGACTGAAGATCAGCGCCTGACCTGTCACAGCTGGCGCAGGCCCGATCAGCTGATCCAGTTCCCGCCATAGCCAGGCTCGAAAGATCAGCTCCTCCGCCAAGCCAACCCCCAACAGAAGAGCCATGGCGTTCAAGCTGCTCGACAGCGACCACTCTCCGAGCCAGTGGGCCCAGGAACCCATCAGCAGTGATGTTGTCATCAGGGCCAGCAGGACCGCTGCGAGGAAGAGACCCCTAAGCAGAGCAGAACTCAGTCGGCGTCTGTTGTTCCGCCCACCTCCGCTAAGGCCCAGGGAACGCCAGCATTGATGCGTGTTCCAACGCAAACGACACCAGGTCGGCAGCAGCAGCAACAGCAGCAGAATGCTGATCACAGTTCCAACCAGAGACTGCTGAGAGCTGGGAAGCCCCAGCCAAACCAGTGGCGCGCAGATGATCCATCCCAGGAGATACAAAACGGGGATCAGCAGCAGCGTGGGTAGCCATGACGGCTTCAGCAGCAGCAGGCGATCACACAGAAGATTGAGAGTAACGATCAGCTTTCCGGTTCGATCGAACTTGTGAGTCCCTTGGCTTTCAAGGTTTCGCAATAGAACTCCGCCGGTTCGATGTCACACACGATCACCAGTCCGACACCGGTGTTGTGGGCCTCGAGCATCACCGCCATGCAGTCCTGTTCGCTCAGTTGGGGGACCACCTGACGGAGGGTGGTCACCACATACTCCATGCTGTTCACAGGATCGTTGTGCAGGAGCACCTTGTAACGGGGGGAGCGCTTGCGCACCTTCTCCGTCTGCTTGTCGAGCACCGCGGCGCCGCCGGGACTGCGACTTGGAGTCTCCACCGCCATAGCCATGGATGTCATCTGATCGGAATCTAAAGGGATTCTGTACACAGCCGCATCAGAGCGACTTGATTCGTTCCATGGCCGCATGGACGTTTTCACGGCTGTTGAAGGCCGAGAGGCGGAAATAACCTTCGCCGGCGGCGCCGAAGCCGCTGCCTGGCGTGCCAACCACGTTGGCTTTGTTCAATAAATGATCGAAGAAACCCCAGGAGTCCATGCCATCAGGGGTTTTGATCCAGACATAAGGGGCATGTTCACCGCCGTAGATGGTGAGCCCTGCAGCGCTGAGTTCGCTCCGGATGATCGCAGCGTTCTCCATGTAGAAGCTCACCAGACCCTTGATTTCTGCCTGGCCTGCCTCTGAATACACCGCTTCAGCGCCGCGTTGAATGATGTAGCTCACGCCATTGAACTTGGTGCTCTGACGCCGATTCCAAAGCCCCCAGAGCTCCACGTCGTCTCCGTTGGCAGCCTTGCCTTTCAGTCCCTTGGGCACCACGGTGAAGGCGCACCGGGTTCCCGTGAAACCGGCATTCTTCGAGAAGGACCGGAATTCAATGGCGCAGTCCCTGGCTCCTTCGATTTCGAAGATGGAGTGGGGCAGGCTCGGGTCCTGGATGAATGCCTCGTAGGCCGCATCAAAGAGGATTAGTGCGCCATTGCTGCGGGCGTAGTCGACCCAGGCCTTGAGCTGTTCGCGGCTGGCGACGGCACCCGTTGGGTTGTTGGGAAAGCAGAGGTAAATCAGATCCACCGGTTCGTTCGGGATCTGGGCCGCGAAGCCGTTATCGGCACTGATGGGCAGGTAACTCAGCCCTGCATAACGCCCGAGGTCACCTGCTTCCCCGGTTCGGCCAGCCATCACATTGCTGTCGACGTAAACCGGATAAACCGGGTCGGTCACGGCGACGCGGTTGCCTTCACCAAGGATGTCGAGGATGTTGCTGCTGTCGCACTTGGAGCCGTCGGAGACAAAAATCTCGTCGGCATTGATGTCACAACCCCGTGACTGAAAATCCTGTTTGGCAATGGCTTCCCGCAGCCATGCATAGCCCTGTTCCGGGCCGTAACCATGGAAGCCCTCAGCTGTACCCATCTCATCGATGGCTTGTTTCATCGCATCGCGGCACGACTGGGGCAGCGGTTCGGTGACGTCACCGATGCCGAGGCGGATCAGAGCGGCATCCGGATTGGCCGCGCTGAAGGCTTTGACGCGCCGTCCGATTTCCGGGAACAGATAGCCCGCCTTGAGCTTGAGGTAATTGCCGTTGACCTGCACCACGGAACCGGAGGATTTTCTGCGCAGGCATCCTGCCGTGCCGCCTCCTCCATACGATGCAATGAGGAGTGAGGACATCCGCCGTGGTCACATCGGTGACGGATCACCCCATTGATTTTCACGCACTGGTTGACCGTGACATCAACAAGCCAGCGCGCTACATGGGCCATGAGCTGGGGGTTGAGCCGCACGACTGGAATGCTGCGTCTGTGCGCTGGGCACTGACCTATCCCGAGATCTACGAAGTCGGTTCGAGCAACCTCGGTCACATCATTCTCTATTCGATTCTCAATGCTCTGCCGGGGCAGTTGTGTGATCGCGCGTATCTGCCCGAGGCTGATCTGGCAACGCGACTGCGAGACCGTCAGCAGGCCTTATTCGCCGTTGAGAGCAGACGACCTCTCCCCGCTTTCGACATCCTCGGCTTCAGCCTCAGCTATGAGCTTGGCGCCACCAACATCCTCGAGATGCTGGATCTGTGCCGAGTGCCGATTCGCGCAGCGGATCGCGGTGATCTGCCTCTCAACGATCCAGCGGCACCACCGCTGATCTTCGCCGGCGGACCAACGGCAACCAGTAATCCTGAGCCCTACGCCGCGTTCTTCGATTTCATCGCCCTGGGTGACGGGGAGGAACTGCTGCCGGAGATCGGTCTGGTGGTGGCGCAGGCCAAAGAAGGGGGGCTGCGCCGGTGCGAGCTGCTGCGTGATCTGGCACAGGTGCCAGGGGTCTATGTGCCTTCGCTGTATGCCATCGGGGACGATGGGATCACGATCGAGCCGCTGCATCCCGAGCTGCCGCCCCGTCCGCTCAGGCGCGTTGCAACTCCGATGCCCCATTACGCCATGGGTCTGGTTCCCCATGTGGAGACCGTGCATGACCGTTTGACGGTTGAAATCCGTCGCGGTTGCACCAGGGGGTGCCGTTTCTGCCAGCCGGGCATGCTCACCCGCCCGGCCCGGGATGTGGAGCCCGAAGCGGTGATCGAAGCCGTGGAGAAAGGGATGAAGAAAACCGGGTACAGCGATTTCTCCTTGCTCTCGCTCAGTTGCAGTGACTACCTGGCCCTGCCCTCTGTTGGTGTTGAGCTGCGCAACCGGCTTGCGGATCAGAACGTGTCGCTTCAGTTGCCCAGTCAGCGGGTGGATCGTTTCGATGAGGACATCGCCCACATCCTCGGAGGCACTCGCAAGTCTGGATTGACCTTTGCGCCGGAAGCGGGGACCCAGAGGTTGCGCGACATCGTTAACAAAGGCCTCACGGATGACGACCTGCTGCATGGTATCCGCACCGCCATGCAGAACGGCTATCGCAAGGTGAAGCTCTACTTCATGATCGGACTGCCGGGAGAACTGGATGCCGACGTGCTCGGCATCCGCGATACCTGCGGAATGCTTCAAGAGCGCTGTCGCGATCTCGGACGGCTGAACCTCAACATCACCATCAGCAATTTCACGCCGAAACCCCACACTCCGTTTCAGTGGCACAGCGTTTCGACCCAGGAATTTCAGCGGCGTCAGGAGCTGCTGCGACAGGCTTTCAAGCGGCTGCGTGGTGTGAGGGTGAATTTCACCGATGTGCGCCTTTCGGCCATGGAGGACTTCGTTGGTCGAGGCGATCGTCGCCTTGCGCCGGTGATCGAGGCGGCTTGGAGGGCCGGAGCCGGGATGGACGCTTGGTTCGAATCGCTTGATCGCACCTACGACGCCTGGACCGGTGCGATTTCCGCGGCCGGTCTTGAAGGGCGTTACCGCGCCCTGGAGCTGGGTGGCTGGAGTGCTGTCACTGCCCTGCAGCGTGACGATTTAGAGGCGTTCTGCGCCCAGCCTCTGCCCTGGGATCACATCGATACCGGAATCGACAAAACATGGCTGGCCGATGACCTGCAGAGAGCTCTCGTGGCAGCAGTTGTGCCGGACTGCTCGTTTGATGGCTGCAGCAGTTGCGGGGTCTGCGGTCCTGATCTGGGTCACAACGTTGTGGTTCGGGCACCGGAGGTGCCCGAACAGATTCCAACGCAGGCCCCACCGAGTGCGCGGATCTGTCGATTACGGGTGCAGTTCGCCAAAACCGATTCCATGGCACTGCTCAGCCATCTGGATCTGATGCGGATGCTTGAGCGTGCTTTGCGTCGCAGCGCGTTACCGATCAGCTTCACCGGTGGATTTCACCCTCTGCCGCGAATTCAGATCGCCTTGGCTCTGCCGTTGGGTGCAGAGGCCCACTGCGAATGGATGGATCTGGAGTTCACCGAACATCTATCCCCGGATCGTTTGTGCTCAGTGCTGCAGCCTCTTCTGCCGGCTGGGATCACGCTGCTGTCCGCCATTGAAGTGCCGGTGGGCAGTCGCAGCCTCTCGCAGGAGATCACGGCGGCTGTGTGGTGCTTCGATCTTCAATTAGCGGATCAAGGATCCGAGAGGGATTCGCTGGACTGGGATGCGGCTGTTGCATCCATCACCGCAGCTCAGCAGCTGATCTGGCATGACACCGATAAAAAGGGGCGCCCTCGCCAGCGCGACTGCAGACCCTCCTTGCGCCGATTGGAGCTTTTGTCGGGGTCGTCGCTCAAGCGCCGGCGTCTGTGTCTTGAGACTGAGGTGGATGAGATGGGTCGCAGCATTCGTCCCACCCAGATCCAGCATTGGATTGCTGAACAGCAGGGTTTGCCGCTGGAGATCGCTGCTCTCAACCGTGAGGCTCTGCACTTGGCCTAGTGCTAGTTTTCAGTGAGGAAGTTCAACTGAACGGTTGTTACTTTCACCAAATCTCGTCTCATCCCACATCGGATACCGAGATTCCAGCCTCGTGTGGCGGTTCGCCCGGAACCTGATCCCCGAGCTCAATTCTGAGGAGTTTCAACTCCGCGCTATTTCGGCCAACTAGGCCCCGCTTCAACGTCACCCCCTGCAGCACACCGGATGGTTGCTGATGGGATCTGAGTCCCGTGTGGGCTTCGTCCACTTTTATGCCCCAACACATTGTCATCGCGGAGCAGCTGCGCATTGCAGCAGTGCTGTCCGATGAACGGGTCGACGAGCTCATCGTCGCCCAAGGTCGCTACCAGATCGGTGATGTTTATCTCGGCACGGTGGAGAATGTTCTGCCGGGAATCGATGCTGCTTTCGTCAATATCGGCGAAAGCGAAAAGAATGGCTTTATTCATGTCACCGATCTCGGTCCGCTGCGGCTGAAGAAGGGCTCTGCAGGCATCACCGAGTTGCTGGAGCCACGCCAGAAGGTTCTGGTCCAGGTGATGAAGGAGCCAACCGGCACCAAAGGTCCTCGCCTCACTGGAAACCTGGCCTTGCCCGGTCGCTACCTCGTGCTGCAGCCCCATGGGCAGGGGGTGAACATTTCGCGCAGGATCAGTGCTGATTCCGAGCGCAACCGCCTGCGGGCCCTGGGAGTGCTGATCAAGCCGCCCGGCGCTGGCCTGCTGATCCGCACCGAGGCCGATGGCATCAGTGAAGAGCTGCTGATCGAAGACCTCGAGGCTTTGCTTCGTCAGTGGGAGGGAATTCAGCAGGCTGCTGAGAGCGCATCTCCACCGGTGCTGCTCAATCGTGATGAGGACTTCATTCATCGCATCCTCCGGGATCACATGGGGCCTGATCTGGCGCGCGTCGTCGTTGATGACCCCAATGCCGTAGGGAGAGTGACCAGCTTCCTGGGTGCTGATGCGAGCACTGTTCAGGTCGAGGCCCACAGCGAATCCACGGAGCTGTTGGAGCATTACAAGGTCAATGCTGCGATCCGTGATGCGCTCAAGCCGCGGGTGGATCTGCCTTCCGGTGGCTACGTGATCATCGAGCCCACCGAAGCCTTGACGGTGATCGATGTGAACTCCGGATCGTTCACGCGCTCGGCCAACGCCCGTGAAACGGTGCTTTGGACAAACTGTGAGGCGGCGATTGAGATTGCGCGTCAGCTCAAGCTGCGCAACATCGGCGGCGTGATCATTATCGATTTCATCGATATGGATTCCCGGCGGGATCAGCTGCAGCTGCTGGAGCACTTCACCACTGCGGTTCGCGACGATGCCGCCCGTCCACAGATCGCCCAGCTCACAGAACTCGGGCTGGTGGAGCTCACCCGCAAACGCCAGGGGCAAAACATCTACGAACTGTTTGGGCGAGCCTGCCCAAGCTGTTGCGGTCTTGGCCATGTCGCTGTGCTGCCTGGCAAGGATCTGTTGCAGCCGCTTGCAACGGCGACTGGTCTGGTTCGTTCTGCCGCTTCTGCCCGGGCGGAGGTGACCTCACCGATCGAAGCCGGCACCGGCAATGCCAATGGTCGCCGCCGCCGAGGTGGCCGCGGGCGCATTGGGCAGGACAGCACTCCAGTCCTGACGGAGCCAGCTTCAACAGAAGCGCCTGTCGTGTCCTCTCAGGAGGCTCAGGAACCCGCGGTCTCGCGTCGTCAGGATCCAGAGCTCGTGGCGGTTCCGATGACTCCCGAGCAAGAGGAGGTCTTCAGCACACTTGGTCTGAATCCCGTCCTGCTGCTGGACGAGTTGCCAGCGTCCGACAATCTGCTTGTCCGGGTGGTGCGACCCGGTGAAGATGCCGATGCAGTTCTGGAGGAGGCGCGGCAGCAATTGGCGGCATCCGCTGGTCGCCGCCGCCGCCGTGGAGCCCGTGGAGGCCGAGGCAATGGCCGAGGAACGGTCGCGGCGGAGTCGCCTCCTCCCGTTTCATTGCCCGCTTCAACGCCTGTGGATCCAGACAAGGATGTTGCCCCAGTTGAAGTTGCCCCACTCATGGTGGAGATCACGCCACTGGAGTCGGTTCAGCCTGAGCCTTCCCCCTCCCCGGCAACGGTGAGTATTGAGCCTTCGGTTTCGGCCGAAACCTCTGCAGCCCCAGCACTTGAGGAGGAAGAGCCTCGGCGGAGGCGGCGCCGCCGTTCCGCCGCTGGGTCATCCTGATTGCGCCATTGCCCTGCCATCCCGGGGTGGCAGGGGTGGATGAGGTCGGCCGTGGTTGTTTGTTTGGTCCCGTTTTCGCCGCTGCTGTGGCGCTCGATGCGGCGTCCGCTGCATCGCTGCTGAAAGCTGGATTGACCGACAGCAAAAAGCTCAGTCCCCGCCGTCGTGCAGTCTTGGTACCGCTGATTGAGCGAAACGTTGTAGCCCGTGGTCTTGGCCAGGCATCAGCCCGCGAAATTGATGCTCTGGGGATCCGGGGTGCAACCGAACTGGCGATGCTGCGCGCCCTGCAAAAGCTGCCCCAGTTGCCTGAACACGTCTTAGTGGATGGCAACCTGCCGTTGCGTCTCTGGTCCGGCTCTCAGCAGACGGTGGTGGGTGGTGATTCCCTGTCCCCAGCGATTGCAGCGGCCAGTGTTCTTGCCAAGGAAAGTCGGGATGGGCTTATTCGCCGACTGGCTCTGAAGTTTCCCGGCTACGGCCTGGAGCGGCATGTGGGTTACGGCACCCAGCAGCATCGTGCTGCTCTGTTGGCGTCAGGCCCGACGGTTTTGCACCGTCGCACATTCCTCAGACGCCTGTTGGGATAACTCGGTCGGGTTTGCGGTTCTGACCCAGGCTCGGAAGTCCGTCATCAGTTGCTGTCCGACGCGGGTTTTGATCCCCAGGAGGATCCCACCCAGAAGCGATTCGCCGGTTTTCTCCAAAGCCTTGCGGGGAATCAACTTGAGCAGCGGGGGTTGACTGACCTGAACGTCCAGCCGCGCATCACCGCTCAGGCCATGGGCGTCGCAGATGAGGGTGGCATCCAGGGTGAGGCTGAAATCCTGAACGACTCCGAGTCCTTCGAGGTCACAGTCGAGTGCTCGCATGTGTATCGAGCCCTTGTCCGTATGGACCTGAAGAGAGACCACAGGTTTCACCTGCAGTTGAAACACCTGAAGGCTGGTCACGGTGTAGCGGTAGGTGCCGGGCCCCAGTTTTGTGAGTTGGCGGGCATCCAGCAGTGCCTCGACCACCCGTTCCTCCTGTTGGAGATAGGCCGCCAAATGTTGATGGTTGCGATCAACGGGGAGATCGAGGCGCTGACCGGCACTGAAGGCCAGAGGCATGACCATCTCCCGACACGGCATGATCCTATCCAGTGCCCTAACTGCATTTGATGCCCACCCGCATCGCCCATCTCGGCCCAGCAGGGACCTATGGCGAGCAGGCGACCCTTGTTTTGGTGGAGCAGGAGGCCTGGACTGAGGTGGAGTTGGTTCCCTGTGTTGGCCTTCGTTCTGTGGTGGAGCGATTGGCCGAAGGCGATTGCTGCGCAGCTGTGGTTCCAGTGGAAAACTCTGTTGAAGGAGGCGTAACGGCAACCCTGGATGCCCTTTGGGCGCATCCGGATCTCTGCATTCGCCGCGCCTTGGTGCTTCCGATTCGCCATGCACTGCTCGGCAGTGCCGGAGCTCTGAAAGAGGTCACAGAGGTGTTGTCCCACCCCCAGGCTTTGGCGCAGTGTGCCGGTTGGTTGGCGAAGCATCTGCCTCAGGCGCTTCAGCTGCCAACGTCATCCACGGCCGAGGCGGCACGCATGGTGGTGGGGAGCCGCTTCCGGGCTGCGATCGCATCACGCCAGGCGATGCAGGAGCACGGTCTGGAAGAACTGGCTTACCCGGTGAATGATGTCTCCGGTAACTGCACCCGTTTTCTGTTGTTGCAGCGCGGAGAGCGCCTTCAGCATGGGGATATCGCGAGTCTCGCCTTCTCACTTCATCGCAACGCACCCGGTGCCTTGCAGGAGGCTTTGGCTTGCATCGCTGAGCAGGGGCTCAACATGAGTCGGATTGAATCGCGGCCCTCCAAGCGGGAGTTGGGTGAGTATCTGTTCTTTGTGGATGTGGAACTTCCATCCGATCAACCCCAGGCACTTGAGCTGCTCGTGCTGGCGTTGACACCTCTTTGCGAGCATCTGGCCAATTTCGGGGCTTATCCCAGTGGCGAAACCTTCAGCGGTTGAAGCGGAATACACCGAACTGCATTAAGCCTGTGGCGAAGGCCCAATGCATCAACAGCAGGGTGGGTGTTTCCCGCAGACCCTGGAGAACCGCTTTGGGGCCAAGCCCAAGAACTGCCCTGGGGCGCCTGATGCCTTCCACGATCGAATCGATCCAGGAGGGGAGCGTTGCCACACTCCAATCACCAGTGCTGATGCTCCCTTTGCAATGTGGGCTCGCTTCGAGGTTCGCCGCAAAACCACGGATGCTGGCGAATTCCGGGTGAGCCCACTGATGCAGGAGCTGCCG
The DNA here is from genome assembly GCA_003210735.1 of Synechococcus sp. AG-679-D13. Taxonomy (GTDB): domain Bacteria; phylum Cyanobacteriota; class Cyanobacteriia; order PCC-6307; family Cyanobiaceae; genus Parasynechococcus. Next base: position 27,441 of record QCUM01000019.1, on the reverse strand, counting down.
CATCACCCAGCGCTCCCGCCCATTCATCGCACCATCCACAGGATCCCGACGGTTCCAGTCCGCTACCGCCAGGCAGCCCCCTGGTCGCAGCACTCGCAGCAATTCATCGGCAAAGCGCTGTTTGTCGGGCATATGAGGCCCCGCTTCGACGGTCCACACCGCATCGAACTGTTGATCGCTCAGCTGAAGATCCAGGGCATCCATCACCGCGAAGCGACAGTTGAGGCCATCGGGTGTGAGTTCGGTGGCCCGGCGAATCTGGGCAGGGCTGATGCTTACACCCAGCACATCGAAGCCGTAGTCGCGAGCCAAGATGCGAGCGCTTCCACCGATGCCGCATCCCACATCGAGCACACGGCTCCCTGCAGGTAGTTGGTCCAGTCCGCTCCAGCGCACCAGCTCGTGCACGAAGGCCTCTTTGGCCTGACGGAAGTCGGTTGGTTGCGTGGGCTCCCCGTAATGACCGAGGTGCACGTGCTCACCCCAAAGCCGTTCCAAAAGGCGATCATCCGTCCAGGCGTCATAGGCGGCAGCCACAGTTTCGGCCGACTCATAACGGCGCTCTTCCCTGACCCAGATGAGCAGTGCTGTCGCGGCAGCAGCCCCTGAGATCAATAACAAACCGGCCAGCATCAGACGTCCTGCTCCTTGAGATCCATCAGCACAGTGCGAGCCGCCAGCTGACGACGCGTGTGATCCAGCATCTCGAACTGGCGTTCCAGTCGTTGGCGGGTGTCAGTCAGCTCGAGCAGTGCCTGTTGTTCGGCCGCGGCGCGGTTGTCCAGGTGTGCACCGATCCAGAAGGACAGTTCGCGAGGGAGATCGGGGATGTCGTCCGGAACGTCCAGTTCACGATTCTGCAATTTGGCAGTCAGCGCAAAGACGTCCTTCAAGGCCGAACCGACGCTGTCGCTGAGGCCATGCAGATCGCTGAGATCCTCAATGGTGTCGTCTTCCATCCAACTCACCATTGCACTGCGGAACGGCGTTTCCCGGGTGATGTTGAGCACACGGAAGCGCTGCTGCCCAAGGCTGACGATGTAGCTGCGTCCATCTTCTGTGGTCTGGTGCTGCAAAACCTCGGCACAACAACCGATCTCGGCCATCTGACCGTTCTCTGGATTGATGCGCACGATTCCAAAGCGCTTGTCGGTCTCCAGAACCGACTGGAGCAACATCCGATAGCGAGATTCAAAAATATGCAGCGGAAGCAATTGCTGCGGGAAAAGCACGACGTCCGGCAGGGGGAACAGGGGAAGTTCCCTGACGGAGAAATCGGACACGGACGCCGTGCAGAGTGTGACTTGATCCTAGGAAGTGAGCCTACGGAGCGAAGGGATCAGAGCTTGACTTCGATGTCCACACCACTGGGGAGATCGAGCTTCATCAGTGCGTCGATCGTCTTCGCGGAAGGGCTGTAAATGTCGATGATCCGACGGTGAGTACGGGTTTCGAAGTGTTCCCGGGAGTCTTTATCCACGTGAGGGGAACGCAGTACGCAATAAATTTTGCGCTTGGTGGGGAGAGGAATGGGCCCGATCGCTGTAGCAGCGGTCTGATCGGCAGTATCAATGATCTTGTCGCAGGAAAGATCAAGCATGCGACGGTCAAACGCCTTCAGGCGGATGCGGATCTTCTGCTGAGCGATGGCAGTGGACATAAGAAATCGGGGTACAGGATGCTCAAGGGCGCCCTGGATTCAGTTGTCGAGGTTCAAATCAAATGTAGGGGATGGGAGGCCCAGGCCTCACCCATCCCCACAATCGTGCAGTCAGCTCAGGGTGATCACTCGATGATCTTTGAGACCACACCCGCGCCGATGGTGCGGCCACCTTCACGGATGGCGAAACGCATCCCCTGCTCCATGGCGACGGGACAGATCAATTCACCCGTCATCTGGATGTTGTCGCCGGGCATCACCATTTCCACGTTGCTGCCATCTTCCGCTGTGAAGGCGGTGATCTGGCCGGTCACGTCGGTGGTACGGATGTAGAACTGCGGGCGATAGCCAGCGAAGAAGGGAGTGTGGCGACCGCCTTCTTCCTTCTTCAGCACATACACCTGACCCTCAAACTTGGTGTGAGGGGTGATCGAACCAGGCTTCACTAGCACCATGCCGCGCTCGATGTCTTCCTTCTGGATGCCGCGAAGCAGCAGACCCACGTTGTCGCCAGCCATACCCTCGTCGAGCAGCTTGCGGAACATCTCCACACCGGTGACGGTGGTCTTGCGGGGATCTCTGATGCCGACGATTTCGACTTCTTCGCCAACCTTGACGATGCCACGCTCGATACGACCGGTCGCCACCGTTCCGCGACCAGTGATGGAGAAGACATCTTCCACAGCCATCAGGAAGGGCTTGTCGATCTCGCGCTCAGGCTCGGGGATGTTGGAGTCAACAGCCGCCATCAACTCTTCGATCTTGGCTTCCCACTCAGCCTCGCCTTCGATTGCCTTCAGGCCGGAGACCTGAACCACGGGGATGTCATCGCCGGGGAAGTCGTAGCTGGAGAGCAGCTCGCGGATCTCCATCTCCACCAGTTCGATGATCTCTTCGTCATCGACCATGTCGCACTTGTTCAGTGCAACAACCAGAGCGGGAACACCCACCTGCTTGGCCAGGAGGATGTGCTCCTTGGTCTGAGCCATGGGGCCATCGGTGGCGGCACACACAAGGATTGCGCCGTCCATCTGGGCGGCACCGGTGATCATGTTCTTCACGTAGTCCGCGTGGCCAGGGCAGTCCACATGGGCGTAGTGACGAGCTTCGGTTTCGTACTCAACGTGGGCGGTATTGATCGTGATGCCGCGCTCACGCTCCTCAGGAGCGCCGTCGATGTCGGCGTAGTTCTGAACCTCAGCCTGCCCTTTCTTGGCGAGCACGTTGGTGATCGCAGCGGTGAGGGTGGTTTTGCCGTGGTCAACGTGGCCAATGGTGCCGATGTTGACGTGGGGCTTGTTCCTTTCGAACTTCTCGCGTGCCATGGGTTTTTAAAGAATCGAGGGTTGGATTTGGAGGAGTGTAGAGATCAGGAATTGCCCTGATTCTTGGAGATGATGGCCTCGGCCACATTGCGAGGAACTTCGGCGTAATTGTCGAATTCCATCGAGAAGATGCCCCGACCCTGGGTCATGGAACGGAGCTCGGTGGCGTATCCGAACATCTCGGCCAGAGGAACCTTGGCCGAAATCTTGGACGTGCCGTCGTCAACCGACTGGCCCTCAACCTGTCCTCGACGGGAAGACAGGTCGCCGATGATCGAGCCGAGGAAATCCTCGGGGACCTCGACCTCGACCTTCATCATCGGCTCAAGCAGTACGGGGTTGCACTTCTTGACGCCGTCTTTGAAGGCCATGGATCCGGCGATCTTGAAGGCCATCTCCGAAGAGTCGACATCGTGATAGGAGCCATGCACCATCGTGCATTTCACATCGATCAGAGGATATCCGGCGATCACACCGGATTCGCAGGTCTCTTTCATGCCCTGTTCCGCGGGCTTGATGTATTCCTTGGGAACGATACCGCCCACAATTTTGTTGACGAATACGAAGCCGGAGCCGGGTTCACCAGGCTCCATTTCGATCACAACGTGGCCGTACTGACCCTTACCACCGGTCTGGCGAGAGAACTTGCCTTCGCCACCGGCGGAACCGCGAATGGTTTCGCGATAGGACACCTGAGGCGCGCCGATGTTGGCTTCCACCTTGAACTCGCGCAGCATGCGGTCCACCAGGATTTCCAGGTGAAGTTCGCCCATACCGGCGATCACTGTCTGGCCGGTTTCGGCATCCGTGTTGACACGGAACGTGGGGTCTTCCTCGGCCAAAGAAACGAGAGCTTTGGAGAGTTTCTCCATGTCGCCCTTGGTCTTGGGCTCCACGGCGACGGAGATCACCGGTTCGGGAATGAACAGGGTCTCGAGAACGATTGGATCGTCCTGCGTGCAGAGGGTGTCGCCTGTGGTGGTGTTTTTTAGGCCAAGCACAGCGCCGAGGTCGCCGGCTCGCAGAGCATCCACTTCTTCACGGTCATCAGCCTTCAGCACCACAAGACGGGAGATGCGCTCCTTTTCGTCCTTGGTGGAGTTGAGGACGTAGCTGCCCTTCTCAAGAATTCCGGAGTACATCCGAACGAAGGTGAGCTTTCCGTAGGGGTCAGCCATGACCTTGAACGCCAGGGCACTGAAGGGTGCGCTGTCGTCGGAGGGGCGAACCGCTTCCGAACCGTCGGGGAGGATCCCCTGGATGGGTGGAACGTCGATTGGAGCAGGCAGGTAGTCGATGACGGCATCGAGCACCAGCTGCACACCTTTGTTTTTGAAAGCCGAGCCACAGAGCACTGGAACCAGTCCGTGCTTGAGCACACCTTCTCTGATTCCCTTCTTCAGCTCTTCAATGCTCAGCTCACCTGATTCGAGGAATTTCTCAATCAGGGCTTCATCGGTTTCAGCGACGGTCTCCATCAAGGTTGAACGCCACTCGGCCACCTCGTCGGCCATATCTGCTGGCACAGCCGCTTCCTCGATATCAGTGCCGAGGTCGTTTTTATAGATGTAGGCCTTATTGGAAACCAGATCGATGATGCCGCTGAGTTCGCCTTCCGCACCGATTGGCAACTGGATAGGAATGGCATTCGCTTTCAGGCGATCCTTGATCTGGCCATGCACTTTGAGGAAGTCGGCTCCCGTGCGGTCCATCTTGTTGACGAACACCATCCGCGGAACGGAATAGCGATCGGCTTGGCGCCAGACGGTTTCAGACTGGGGCTGAACGCCACCAACAGCGCAGAACACCGCGATCACACCATCGAGAACACGCATGGAGCGCTCAACTTCGATGGTGAAGTCGACGTGGCCCGGAGTATCAATGATGTTGATCCGGTGGTCCTGCCATGCCGTGGAGATGGCAGCAGCGGTGATGGTGATACCCCGTTCACGCTCCTGGGCCATCCAGTCGGTCACGGCGGCGCCGTCATGCACCTCACCGATCTTGTGAACAACACCCGAATAAAAGAGGATGCGCTCGGTGGTGGTGGTTTTGCCGGCATCAATGTGTGCGGCAATACCGATATTTCTGACGCGTTCCAGGGGGAAGTCGCGAGCCACAGGAATTCTCCGGGGTTGAGGCGTTAAAAGGCGGGTGAGACTCTACAAGCCAGCTGTGAACATCGATGGTGTCCGGGCTGGCCTGCCGGAGATCAATAGCGGTAATGGGCGAAAGCCTTGTTGGCTTCAGCCATCTTGTGGGTTTCTTCGCGCTTGCGAACTGCGCTGCCAGCCTCATTGGCGGCGTCCATCAGCTCACCGGCGAGTTTCTGGGCCATGCTGCGGCCGTTACGGGCGCGGGAGAAGCTCACGAGCCAGCGCAGGGCCATGGCTGTTCCACGCTCCTGGCGCACTTCCATCGGCACCTGGTAGGTGGCACCACCCACACGACGTGCGCGAACTTCAACCAGAGGTGTGGCGTTTTTCACCGCTGTTTCAAACAGCTCCAGAGGGTCACCACCGGTGCGCTCGTTGATCAGTCCGAAGGCGTCGGACAGGATGCGCTGAGCCGTTGATTTCTTGCCGTGCTGCATCAGCCGAGCCACCATCATCGTGGCCAGACGGCTGTTGAACTGCGGATCAGGAAGAATCGGGCGCTTTTCAGCGGCATTACGGCGGGACATCGGAGCTCAGTTCGTTGGTAAGGGAGAGGGTGTTGAACGTTGTTCAGGAAGGAATCACTCCTTCGGAGCCTTGGCGCCGTATTTGGACCGGGATTGACGCCGATCCTTCACGCCGGCGGTGTCCAGCGTTCCGCGGATGATGTGATATCGAACTCCGGGAAGATCCTTCACACGACCGCCTCGGAGCAACACCACTGAGTGCTCCTGCAGGTTGTGACCGATGCCACCGATGTAGGCAGTCACCTCAAAACCGGAGGTGAGACGCACACGAGCCACCTTGCGCAGCGCCGAATTGGGCTTTTTCGGCGTGGAGGTGTAGACGCGGGTGCAGACACCGCGGCGCTCGGGACAAGCTTTCAGGGCCGGGGATTTCGTTTTGGCCTTGAGGCGTGAACGCTCAGTGCGGATCAGCTGTTGGATGGTTGGCATCGAGGGTCGGTGAGCGGCCGGACGCTCCGACCAGATTCGACAATTCGCCACGATACCGGTTGATGGTCCTGCTCAGGAACGACTGAATGAACTTCCGCAGGTGCAGGGAGTCACACCATCGCTGCTGCGGATCAGAAAACCACCGCCGCTGAGATCGCCTCGGTAATCGAGACAGAGGCCCTCGAGCTGCTTCAGTTGGTTGGATTGGGCATGCAGCGTCATCCCATCGGCTCTGGCGATGGGCACCCCGGCCAGATGGCCGGCGCGAATGCGAATCGAATGATCAGCGCATTCGCCCGGCAGAAGTTCCAGGTGCATTTCCCCCGGTGTGCCGGCCGCGGCGGCCTGACGTCCCAATTCGGCGGCGGCGGCGGTGGTGAGGCGCAGGTTGGCGGCCATGAACGTCCATGGAGTCGCGCATCATCGTGACAGGCGTTTAGAGCGGAACGAGCCCAATCCCGTTGTGAATCCGCGGCGTGCCACCGCGACCAGTCATCACGGTGCGACCACCAGCGACAACAGTTGTCGAGCTGCCTCCATCCAGATTCAGCGCGTCCCGCAAGCCCAGTTGCTTCGCTGCCAGGGCGGTTTCGAGCAACGTTGGGCCAGCCCCACTTCCACTTCTACCGATGCCACGCAAGGTCAACAGCCAGGTGCCGCCTCGGCCTTGCCCGATAACTGTGCGTGGGGCCGCCAGGGCCAGAAAGTCTGGGCTGAAACCCTCGGCACGGCCGTTCAGCACGATGCGGCCGTTCTGTAACAACAGCGGCCCGCCCCCCAGCACGTTTTGCGGTTGATCCAATCCTGATCGACTTCCGCTGCTGATTCGCACCCGATCGCCTGGTTTGGCAGGCAGGGTTGCGCCGCCGCGCGCCACCAACAGATCGGCTTGGTCAGGAAGCACGACACCCCGCTTGAGGAGATCATTGTTAAGGACAGTTCTCACGACGCCGTCACGAATCAGCAGGGCCTCTTCCTGGCCGCTGAGTGGGCGATAGACCGGCCCCCAGTCGCGGGTGTAACGACTGAGTCCACGCTGGACGTATCCGCTGTTGAGCTGATCGATTCTGTGGCGTTGCCCGTTTTTAATCCAGAGGGTTTGCTGCAACCTCAAACGACCGAAGTGCAACTTGCGGGAGTTGCTCCAGGCGATCACGCCACGGTTGAGGATCGGGCCCGACAGCCAATGGTTATTGAGGCGAAGCGCTCCAAGCGGCACTTGGACGATGCGATTAAAGAAGCCGCCATTCACTGCTACCACCGCTCTTGCTGGCTGGGCTAGTTGGGGCAGGAATTGAAGCCCCGTCTGACTCTTGGCCATGGTGAGTGGCCTCAGCCCCAGGCCGATCGCCGGTAGGTCGCCACCTGCTCGCACCAGCTCAAGCGGCTTGACCCCCACCTTGAGCATGCGGCGCTCGAGCACAAGACCGCGACGCAGCCAGGCTGCAATGGCCGGACTGTGGAGGGTCTGTGGTCTTGCAGTCGCCGAGGTGCCTGGTTTGACTCCGTCGAGCACCAGTCGCCACGGTTGGGACAAGCTCAGGGTCTTCAGTCGTGTGGCCTGACCCTGCAGGACCACGCCATGGCGATGCAGCTGTGGGCGAAGCCCCAGCCTTTCAAGGGTGTGACCCTGCGCAGGGTTGAGCTGAAGACCGAGATGCAAGTCATCACCGAGGCGTTGAACCAACAGAGGTGCATCGAGATCCAGCACCAGCCGGTCGGCTGTTTTGCCTTTGCCGCGCCGCATTTTCTGAAGGCGAGCGCTGGGCAGGGTTAGCTCCAACACAGTGCCGTTCCGGCGCAGATTGACCCCTGTGGCCAAAAGCCATTCGGCGACTTCCAGCCCCACCTCATCCCCAAGGGTGATCTGGGGGATGTCGGCCAGGGACCTGCGTCGCCCGAACCACTCGAGCTTTCCCTCGATGCGGCGCAACCCAAGTTGTGACTCCAATAGGTCGAGGGGAAGCCAAAGCTGCTGTGGACGACCGGGAGTGCTTCCCTGCCAGCTCCAGGACGACCGCAGCTTCTGGCCACCAATCAACATGCGCTCCCCGTTGACGGACGGTCCCTGGCGCAGCTCCGGCAAGGGCTCGGGGAGCGGCGGGAGGGGAAGCATGGGGGGGTGTGGGCGTTGGGCGCCTGCCTAGGATTGCTTGTGTAGATGGTTTCTGCAGAGCTCGACGCTGCAAACCATGTGAACGACTGGAAAGCCCTATGTCAGACCTGCTTCGCCCCGCTGCCTGGCCCTACAGCGATAGCGCTGCGCCCGAGGCTGTGGCTGGTGAAAAGGATGCCTGTGGTGTGGGTTTTCTGGCTCAACTGCAGGGGCAGGCCAGTCACTGGGTGCTGGAGCAGGCGCTCAGGGGGTTGGGTTGCATGGAGCATCGCGGCGGATGCGGCGGTGATGGTGACTCCGGGGACGGCGCCGGTGTGCTCTGCCAGATCCCCTGGGGCTATCTGAAAGAGGTCTGGCCTGAAGCAGCTGCAGCAAAGGGTCTCGGCATGATGTTCATGCCGAAGGACGCAGGTTGTCGTGAGGATGACCGTCGTCTCTGTGATGAGGAGGCCAGGGCTCTTGGTTTGCGCCCTCTTGGATGGCGCACTGTTCCTGTGGACCCAACGGTGCTCGGCACCATGGCCCATGAAACGGCTCCAGTGATTGAGCAGTGGTCGCTCGATGGCGATGCCGAAGATGCTGACTTTGAAGGCCTGTTGCTGCGCTTGCGTCGGCGGATCGGAGCGCGTATTCGCGCTGCTTTCGGGGCAGATGGTGCGCACGACCTGTACGTCGCTTCCCTGAGCAGCCGAACGGTTGTTTACAAGGGCATGGTGCGTTCCGAGGTGCTGGCGCGGTACTACGCCGACCTTCGCGACCCACGATTTGCTGTGAGTTTTGCGGTTTACCACCGCCGCTTCAGCACCAACACTTTGCCTCGCTGGCCTCTGGCCCAGCCAATGCGTTTATTGGGCCATAACGGCGAAATCAACACGTTGTTGGGCAATCTCAACTGGGCGAAGGCATCGGAAGCAACCCTCGAGAACGTGTGGGGTGACGCAGCGGATGACCTCATCCCCGTCGTCAACCCCGCATTCAGCGATTCGGCCAACCTCGACGCCACGCTGGAACTGATGGTTCGCAGTGGCCGCACCATCACCGACAGCCTGATCACGTTGGTTCCGGAAGCGTTTCGCAACCAGCCAGATCTCGACAGCCGTCCAGAGGTGACGGCCATGTATGAATTCAATGCCGGAATTCAGGAGCCCTGGGATGGTCCGGCCCTGCTGGTGTTCGCAGATGGCAAGCGTGTGGGCGCCACACTCGACCGCAACGGTTTGCGTCCGGCGCGGTGGTGCACCACCGAGGACGGTTTTGTGATAATGGGATCCGAGACCGGTGTCGTGGATCTCAGCGGCAAGACCGTTGTGCAGAAGGGCAGGCTTGGCCCCGGGCAGATGTTGGCCGTTGATCTGGAGAGTGGTCAACTATTCGACAACTGGTCGGTGAAGGAAGACGCCGCAGGCCGTTTCCCTTACTCGCAGTGGCTTCAGCAGCATCGCCGCAATGTTGAACCGCAGCCCTGGACCCAGAACCGCCAGGTGGGTGAGTTGGATCTGCTCCGGTTGCAGACGGCAATGGGCTTCACCGCCGAGGACTTCGACATGATCATCGAGGACATGGCTGCCCTCGGCAAAGAGCCCACTTACTGCATGGGGGACGACATCCCGCTGGCGGTGCTCTCCGATAAGCCTCACCTTCTTTACGACTACTTCAAGCAACGTTTCGCGCAGGTCACCAACCCTCCGATTGACCCCCTGCGCGAAAAGCTCGTCATGAGCCTCGAGATGCATCTGGGTGAGCGCCGCCCTGCTCTGAAGCCCCAGGCTGAGGCCGCTGCGGTGATCCATCTTGAGACTCCTGTTCTGAACGAGAGCGAGCTGGTCGCAATCGGTCAGCAGGGCCTGCCGGTGACGACCCTGTCCACCCAGGTGGGCGTTGAAGCCTGCACCGGTGGCCTGAAGGCTTCGCTGGATGCCCTCTGTGAAGCCGCCGAGCAGGCGGTATGCGGCGGTGCCCAGGTGCTTGTGCTCTCTGATCGGGTTGACGTCTCAGGGGCAGCCTCCCAGCTCAATGCCACCACGGCGGCAATGCCGGCCCTGCTCGCCGTCGGCGCCGTTCACCATCACCTGCTGCGCCAGAAGCTTCGGCTGCGGTGTTCTCTCGTTGTTGATACGGCTCAGTGCTGGAGCACGCACCACATCGCCTGCCTGATCGGTTACGGGGCCAGCGCGATCTGCCCCTGGCTCACCTGGGAGACCACCCGCCATTGGCTGGAGCACCCCAAGACCAAGAAACGGATCGAGCAGGGCAAGCTGCCGGCCCTGGATGCGGAACGGGTTCAGGCCAATGTTCGAATCTCCCTTGAGAACGGATTGCGCAAGATCCTTTCCAAGATCGGCATATCGCTGCTCGCCAGTTACCACGGTGCTCAGATTTTTGAAGCCATCGGTCTTGGAGCCGATGTGATCGAGACGGCCTTCACCGGCACCACCAGCCGCGTGGCAGGCATGACGTTGGCGGAGCTCGCTAATGAAACTCTCTCGATGCATGCCAAGGCCTTCCCTGAACTGGATCGCAGCAAGCTCGAATTCATCGGCTTCGTGAGGTATCGCAGTGGTGCCGAATACCACCGCAACAACCCTGAACTGTCCAAGGCGTTGCACAAGGCGGTGGCCCAGGGGCCTGGTTATGACCACTTCTCCACATATCAGGCGCTGCTGAAGAACCGTCCGGTGATGGCTCTGCGCGATCTGGTGGAGTTCAAGCTGGCGCCAACACCGGTGCCCCTTGAGCAGGTGGAGAGTGTGGAGAGCATCTGCAAGCGCTTCTGCACCGGTGGCATGAGCCTTGGCGCTCTTTCCCGTGAAGCCCATGAAGTTCTCGCGGTGGCGATGAACCGCATCGGCGGCAAGAGCAACAGTGGTGAGGGTGGGGAGGATCCGGCCCGTTTCCAGGTGCTGAGTGATGTGGACAACGACGGTCGCTCCGCATCGTTCCCCAGCATCGGAGGCCTTCGCAACGGTGATACGGCCTGTTCAGCCATCAAACAGATCGCCTCGGGTCGTTTTGGTGTCACCGCTGAGTACCTGCGCAGTGGCAAGCAGCTGGAAATCAAGGTGGCCCAGGGTGCCAAGCCCGGGGAAGGCGGCCAGTTGCCTGGCCCGAAGGTGGACACCTACATCGCTTGGCTGCGCAACAGCAAGCCTGGGGTGGCCCTGATCTCACCGCCGCCCCATCACGACATCTACTCAATCGAAGATCTGGCTCAACTGATCCATGACCTGCATCAGGTTCATCCCGCTGCACCGGTGAGCGTGAAGCTGGTCGCCGAGATCGGCATCGGCACGATTGCGGCCGGTGTTGCCAAGGCCAATGCTGATGTGATTCAGATTTCCGGCCACGACGGCGGCACCGGAGCTTCCCCACTGAGTTCGATCAAGCATGCCGGTGGTCCATGGGAACTGGGCCTCACGGAAGTGCATCGATCCCTGCTGGAGAATGGTCTTCGCGACCGTGTGTTGCTGCGGGCTGACGGCGGTCTCAAGACCGGTTGGGATGTGGTGATCGCAGCGCTGCTGGGGGCTGAGGAATATGGCTTCGGCTCCATCGCGATGATCGCCGAAGGCTGCGTGATGGCGCGCGTCTGTCATCTCAACAGTTGCCCTGTCGGCGTGGCAACGCAGAAGGAGAACCTGCGCCAACGCTTCACCGGTGTGCCGGAACACGTGGTCAATTTCTTCTGGTATGTGGCTGAAGAGGTGCGTCAGCTGATGAGCTTGTTGGGGGTCACACGGTTTGAGGAGCTGATCGGCCGCGCTGATCTTCTCCAGCCCAGGGATGTGGAGCTGGCCAAGACCCGCTGCGTGGACCTTTCAAGCCTGCTGGCTCCGATCAAGGGCTCTGACAATCGCAATTGGCTGCAGCACAGCGCTGTGGCCCATGGCAATGGCCCGATCCTCGAAGACCAGCTGCTGGCCGACGCGGAACTGATGGCAGCGATCGAAAGCCATGGCAGCGTCAGCCGCACAATCGACATCATCAACACCGATCGCAGCGTCTGTGCCCGTCTTGCAGGCGAGATCGCCCAGCGTCATGGCAACCGCGGTTTCGAAGGCCAGCTCGATCTCACGTTCCGTGGTGCCGCTGGCCAGAGTTTCGGAGCCCTCTTGGTTCAAGGCCTGAACGTCCGTCTGGAGGGTGAAGCCAACGACTACGTCGGCAAGTGCATGAACAGTGGCCGCATCACCCTTGTGCCCGCTGATGCGACGGCGAATCCCGGTGACCAGGTGATCCTGGGGAACACCTGCCTCTATGGCGCCACCGGAGGCGAGCTGTTTGCCCATGGCCGTGCCGGAGAGCGCTTCGGCGTGCGCAACAGTGGCGCCCGCACCGTTGTGGAAGGCGCTGGAGACCACTGCTGTGAGTACATGACCGGCGGTGTGGTGGTGGTGCTGGGCAGCACGGGCCGCAACGTCGGCGCCGGGATGACCGGCGGTGTCACCTTCCTGTTGGATGAGGGTGATCGCGTGACGCCTCGCGTGAATCCAGAAATTGTGGAGGTGTGCTGCATCACCACCCCTGAGCAGGAGAGCACCCTTAAAGGTCTGCTTGAGAAGCACCTGGCTGTCACAGGCAGCATCAAAGCTGCAGCTCTGTTGGCGGATTGGGCCACTGCCATATTGCAGTTCAAGGTGCTGATTCCCCCGAGTGAGCGGGAGGCCATGGGGTTGGTGAACAAGCAGGCGGTCGCCGCCTGATCCGGCCACAACGCCGTGCCCTGGTTCATCAAGACCGAGACCTTCACCGCTTCAACAGCCGCCCTGCCGATCGAGCAGAGGCGGCCATGGCTCAAGGCCCATCAGCGTTGGGTCGAAGAGGAAACGGCACGAGGCCAGATCATCCGCAGTGGTTTTCTGGTTGATCAGGATCGACGCCCTGGAGGAGGTGGTCTGCTGATCTTCGAAGCGGCCTCCTATGCCACGGCCCTGGAGTGGGTGCAGAACGATCCGATGATTCGCGCCGGCCTGGTGGATTGGCAGCTGCAGGAATGGATCCCCGTCAGCGGGGATGGCTGGCCATGAGCCGCTGCACTTCGCCGGCGTGGTAGCTGCTGCGTGAGAGCGGTGTGCTCACCACCTGAAGGAAGCCCAGCTCGTCCTCTCCGATGCGGCGATAGTTCTCAAACTGCTCCGGCGTCACGAAGCGGTCCACCGCCAAATGTCTGGGACCGGGAGAGAGGTACTGGCCGATGGTGACGATGTCCACCCTGTGCTCCCGCAGATCACGCAGGGTGCCGATCACTTCCTCGTCGGTTTCCCCAAGCCCCACCATCAGGCCCGACTTGCTGTAAGCCTTCTGCCAGCCCTCACGGACCCGTTGGAGTAGTTCCAGCGATCGCTCGTATTTCGCCTGTGGTCGGGCGCGTCGGTACATCCGCGGCACCGTTTCGATGTTGTGGTTCAGAACATCCGGACCGCCCTCCATCACTGCAGCAAGTGCGTCCCAGTTACCGCAGAGATCAGGAATCAGCAGCTCGATCGTTGTGAAGGGTGATCGGCGGCGCACCTGCCGGATGCAAGCGACGAACTGGGATGCACCGCCATCGGCGAGATCGTCCCGATTCACTGAGGTGATCACCACGTGCTTCAGGCCCAGCCGTGCCACCGCTTCCCCTAAGCGCTCCGGCTCCGTGGGGTCCAGCGCTCGAACGCTCTTATCGAAATCAATGTCGCAGTAAGGGCATGCGCGGGTGCACCCCGGGCCCATGATCAGAAATGTGGCGGTACCGCCGGCGAAGCACTCCCCGATGTTGGGGCAGCTGGCCTCCTGGCAGACGGTGTTCAGCTTGAGATCCAGCAGTAGGTCGGAAACAGCGCCGATCCGTTCCCGCTGCGGGGCTTTGACGCGCAACCACTCAGGTTTGAGCACGGCTTTAAACGGTCAATCCACACCCTAGACGTCCCCCTCAATCAGGAGTAATTAGCCCTGTTTTCTTCTACAATGAGAAGGCCGGGATGTGGCGCAGTTTGGTAGCGCACTTCGTTCGGGACGAAGGGGCCGCAGGTTCGAATCCTGTCATCCCGATTAGCGCGAATCATTCCTAAAGATCTCATTACTTCTGGGCACTTTTCGTTGCTTACTGAAGTTGAGCTCCCGGATAGCCCCGAGGTGTAATCATCGTGCCATCGCACTCTTTAGTGCTGCTATTACCGATCAGTACGAGGGTCAACATGTCGATATCCTGTGGATTCAGGGCCTCCAAAGTGGTCAGCTGTAAATCTTCTTCCTTGCGTCCCAATTGACGGGCTACAAAGACCGGCGTCTCCATTGGGCGGTGTTTCATGAGCAACTCTCTTGCTCGGCCCAGTTGCCAGTCACGGTCTTGTGAACGCGGGTTGTAAAGCGCGACAACGAAGTCACCAGCTGCGGCAGCGCTCAGTCGTCGCTCGATCACCGACCAGGGGGTCAGACGGTCACTGAGGCTGATGGTGCAGAAGTCATGCATCAGTGGAGCTCCGGCCCGGGCGGCAGCCATTTGAAGGGCTGAAATCCCCGGGTGAACCTGGAAATCGGGTCTGTCCGTCTTCGGTTGCTGGAGCCAGAGGTCGAGGGCCAGGCCGGCCATTCCATAAATGCCGCTGTCACCGGATGAGATCAGGGCCACCTTCGCTCCTTGCTGTGCCAGAGCCAGAGCCTCTGCGCAGCGATCCCACTCCCTGGTCAGCTGGCCTTCACGGCGCAGTTGATGGGCTTCGCGCAACGGTTCCAGGAGGTCGAGATAAAGGCCGTATCCCACCCAGACCGTGCATCGGGCCAGTGCCTGTCTTGCATCGCCACTCAACAGGGCAGGGTCGCCGGGGCCACTGCCGATCAGGTGCAACTCACCCCGCTGGGGGGCGAAGGGACGAGCCGCTTCGGCAATCGCCACGGTGACGGCACCCTGCTCTTGGCGATCCGGTGGTTCGGTGTTCGCATGCACGATGCGCTTGGGCAGGCGCAGCTGTCCGCCCTCACCCGCGGCCAGCAGAGCTGACGCTTCAGCCACCGAGGCGGTACCCATCTCTTTCAGTACCACGTTCGATGGACTGGGAACAGCAACCCCATGGAGGACATCGGCTTTGTAGGTGCGGAACGGCCATTGCTTGCTCCCGGTCAGCGACTGAAGGGCTGCCTCATCAGCTTTGCGATCGATGCTGGCCAGACCGGCCACCGCCTCTGCCGCGAGTCCGGCTTCAGAAAGGGCTTCCCGGATGGCGCGTTCCACGAGATTGAGGCTGGTTCCGCGCTCACAGCCCACCCCCAGCCAGAGACTGGCCGGATGCCAGGAGCAGCCGTCTTTGTGCTCTGAGCCGATCCAGATATCCGCTTTCGCCTGGGATCCAACCGGTTCAATCAGGTTGTGCAATGTCTGCCAGGCGGTGAGTCCCTGGCTCTGATGCACGGTCACCTTGTTGTCGTTGGCCTGATGCTGCATCACGTGACGCCAGGATTCGATGGAGCCCCTGCGTCGCCAGCCCCAGGCCTCTCCAAAGGCATCAAGGGCGAGGCGGCCTTCGCCGGCACATGCTCCAGTCAGCACGGCGGAACCTTGCAGTTCAGCAGCGAGTTCCCTTGCCCTTTGTTCCGCTCCACCGTTGTGGCCTCCGAGCACGGGGATGACCCAACGCCCCCCCGGATCCAGAACCAGTACCGCTGGATCCTTGTCTTTCCCTTGGATCAGTGGTGCGATCAGTCGGGTGACTGCACCCACGGCGCCGATCACCAGAAGCGTTTCCCCTGCGTGCCAGTGGAGCTGAAGCAGTTCTGTGGCTCGTCCTTCCGTTCGGCTGATGGCTGCCGCCTGACCACGCAGTTTCAGGCGTTCCAGCATCGGCTCGCTGGCTGCGGATAGCCCGAGCGCCAGAGAGGCCGGTCCTGAACGGGGAGGCAAAGAAGTCAGAGGATGCGATGTGTTGAGAAACTCAGGGCTGCCGAAGACGCCCATCGGCATTCAGCAGATCCCGCGCTGATCCTCCCAGGCTGGATTGCGGGCGCAGAACCGGTTCTTCGGCCTTCAGTTCAGGAGCCGCCGGTGGATCCACAGGTGTTATCGGCGGTGTTCCCTCTTCTGCGGCGGGCTCTTCAGAAACGAGCTGTTCCACCTTGTCTTGTTCCGTCAGCTCTTCCTCCCCTAGGGGTTGTTCCGCAGCGATGGCTGGCGATTGATTCGCAGGCTGTTGGTCTAACGGCTCTTGTGAAGGGTCGATGCCATCAGTTGTGTCGGGGGTCTGCGTCTGAAGGGGGATCGGATCCTGTCCGCTCGCGACGGGAGGAGTTGGCTGTGAAATGTCCTCGAGTTTCAGTTCAGGCTCTTCCAGAGCTTCCGCCTCAACAGGCACAGAAGCTGGTTCGCCACTCAGGCGCAGAACGTTCTCTTGTGTGATCTGCTCCTTAAGCCAGGCCGGTCGATTTCCGCGGGCTGGTTCCAGGCGGGTCAGTTGGTTGTTGAAGACCGGCTGAAGCGGTTCCCCGCGGCCATCGAGCAGTTCCATTTGAAGCGTGGCCCCGCCATTGCTGCCACTCCCTTTGAGCCAGAGGGCGTCTTGACGATCAGCCAGGAAGCTGTCGCCATCCAGGCTGACGCGAACTCTCCACTGCGCGTCACCATCTCTGAGGTTCTGAAGCGGCGCGTTCCAGAGCAGCCAGTCGATCAGCAGCGGCTGACGATTGATGTGGTCTGTGATCGGATTGGGTACCAGCC
Source organism: Synechococcus sp. AG-679-D13 (assembly GCA_003210735.1). Taxonomy (GTDB): domain Bacteria; phylum Cyanobacteriota; class Cyanobacteriia; order PCC-6307; family Cyanobiaceae; genus Parasynechococcus. The sequence goes on along the minus strand of QCUM01000019.1, from coordinate 10,545 downwards.
ACGGCTCATTGGCCTGGGGTTGTGAGCCCTCCAGCCGTTGCCATTGGTGAAGTTGCCACTGCAACGATGCTCCAGCGCTTTTAACGGCTTCCCCCCAGGGATAGGCAGCCCAGGCTGCAAACCGGTGGCTGCCAGGGTTGAGGTCATTCAGCTGAATCTTTACAAGGTTGTCGTCCAGATGATCAAGCCGGATCAGAGGTCGGTCATCCACCTGGATGGCCACGTGCGGGCCGATGCCGAGGTCAGGGTCCCTGCTGACGGGCCAGTCCTCGATGGCCAGGGTGAGCTCCATTTTTGACGAGTTGGTGATGCTGTCGGCTTTCGGGGACAGCAGTCGCAACTGCGGACGTCGATTGCTGAGTCTTCGTTTGATCTCCTGAACTGCGCCTGGGGGAGCGACTTCCTGCAGGCGTCCAGCGCTGGGGGGGATGACCCGCAGTTCGTCTGTGGCTTCACGGCTCCGGCTCATCCAGCCTGGCAGCGCGGAAGCGGGTGACTGCACACACAGGAGAAGCAGGCCTGCGAGAAGGACCCCCAGCAGCAGCTTCAGGCCAGGGCGTGGCATGACAGGTGGGCGCAGACACTTCATTTCATTGTGCCTAGACCAGTGGAGGAATTCTAAATAAGTGACAAACAGCCTCTGTAAATATTCAGATTGATGTTGATTTGCGGCTGTATCTGAGCTGTTTTGGTTGACAACGAGCCTTGTGCAGACGCCAGTGGCTGACTGGCCGTCGACGGGATTGAACCTTTGTAACTCGCTGGCCGTTCTGGCCACGTGCGGCTCCTATGCTCTATACAGCGGTCCCCTCTTCGGGGCCCTCGCCTCAGTTAAGCAAAGGAGTTTCGACTTCTGAGCCGCGCTGTCGCCCGGTTCTTGCACCCTTGCGGAGCTTGACCCGGGGCCCCAGTGGATCACGATCCGCTGGAGGGGTGGCCCTCCACCTCGAATCCCGTCCCTCGAGGAACGACTCGATGACCATTAGCCCACCTGAGCGTGGGAGTGACGCGAAAAGCCAGGTCGAGAAGGTTGACAATCCCGCAACCTTCGAGCTGTTCGGTAAGCCCGGACACTTTGACCGCGCTCTAGCGAAAGGTCCCAAAACCACAACCTGGGTTTGGAACCTTCACGCCAACGCTCACGACTTCGACGCTCACACGAGCGACCTGCAAGAGGTCTCTCGGCGGATCTTCTCCGCACACTTCGGCCATCTGGCCGTCATCTTCATCTGGCTGAGCGGCGCCTTCTTCCACGGTGCTCGCTTCTCCAACTATTCCGGCTGGCTTGCCGACCCCACCCATGTGAAGCCAAGCGCCCAGCAGGTCTGGGCCATTTTTGGCCAGGAAATCCTCAATGGAGACATGGGTGCCGGGTTCCAAGGCATCCAGATCACCTCAGGCCTGTTCCACGTTTGGCGTGGATGGGGCATCACCAGTGAAACCCAGCTCATGGCCTTGGCCATCGGTGCTCTGGTGATGGCCGGCCTCATGCTCAACGCAGGTGTTTTCCACTACCACAAGGCAGCGCCGAAACTGGAGTGGTTCCAAAACGTTGAGTCGATGTTGAACCACCACCTGGCAGGTCTGCTGGGTCTCGGTTCGCTCTCCTGGGCAGGACACCTGATCCACGTGTCAGTCCCCGTCACAAAGTTGATGGATGCCATCGATGCCGGCGAGCCGCTGGTGCTGAATGGTCAGACCATCGCTTCCGTGGCAGATATTCCCCTGCCCCACGATTTCTTCAATCAAGAACTACTGGCGCAGCTGTATCCCGGATTCAGCGCAGGTATTGGAGCGTTCTTCTCTGGTAACTGGGCCGCTTACAGCGATTTCCTCACCTTCAAGGGTGGTCTGAATCCAGTAACCGGAAGTCTGTGGATGACCGATATCGCCCATCACCATGTGGCGATTGCCGTTCTGTTCATCGTTGCCGGTCACATGTACCGCACGAACTGGGGCATCGGTCACTCCATCAAGGAGATCTTGGAAGGCCAGAAGGGTGATCCTCTTCTGTTCCCTGCCTCCAATGGTCACGACGGCTTGTATGAGTTCATGACGACCTCCTGGCATGCCCAGCTCGCTGTGAACCTGGCCCTGCTCGGCTCACTGAGCATCATCGTGGCCCAGCACATGTACGCCATGCCTCCCTACGCGTACATGGCGATCGATTACCCAACCCAGATTGGACTTTTCACCCACCACATCTGGATTGGCGGCTTCCTCATTGTTGGTGCCGGCGCCCATGCCGCCATCGCCATGGTTCGTGATTACGACCCGGCGAAGCACATCGACAACGTGCTCGACCGAGTGCTGAAGGCAAGAGACGCGATCATCAGTCACCTGAACTGGGTGTGCATCTGGCTCGGAGCTCACAGCTTCGGCCTCTACATCCACAACGACACGATGCGTGCCCTGGGTCGCCCTCAGGACATGTTCAGCGACAAAGCGATCTCGATACAGCCGATCTTCGCTCAGTGGATCCAGAACGTGCACGCCTCTGCTGCAGGCAGCACCGCTCCCAATGCCCTCGCCGGTGTGAGCGAAGTGTTCAACGGTTCCGTGGTTGCCGTTGGCGGCAAGGTCGCCGCTGCTCCCATGCCGCTCGGCACTGCCGACTTCATGGTTCACCACATTCACGCCTTCACGATTCACGTGACGGTGCTGATCCTGCTGAAGGGTGTTCTTTACGCCCGCAGCTCCCGTCTGATTCCAGACAAAGCGAACCTCGGATTCCGTTTCTCCTGCGACGGCCCTGGTCGTGGTGGCACCTGTCAGGTGTCCGCCTGGGACCACGTCTTCCTTGGTCTCTTCTGGATGTACAACTCCCTGTCGGTCGTTATCTTCCACTTCTCCTGGAAGATGCAGAGCGACATCTGGGGAACGGTGAAAGCCGACGGTTCCGTTGCGCACATCACCAATGGCAACTTTGCCAATAGCGCCATCACCATTAATGGTTGGCTGCGTGATTTCCTGTGGGCTCAGGCCGTTCAGGTGATCAACAGCTATGGCTCGAATACGGCTGCCTACGGAATCATGTTCCTCGGCGCCCACTTCATCTTTGCTTTCAGCTTGATGTTCCTGTTCAGCGGCCGCGGCTACTGGCAGGAGCTGATTGAGTCCATTGTCTGGGCTCACAACAAGCTGAAGGTGGCTCCCGCCATCCAGCCCCGTGCTCTTTCCATCATCCAAGGCCGTGCCGTGGGTGTTGCCCATTACCTTTTGGGCGGAATTGCGACCACGTGGGCCTTCTTCCACGCCCACATCCTTGTGGTCGGCTGACCTCACCTGACCTTTCCCTCTAATGGCAACGAAATTTCCTTCGTTCAGCCAGGGTCTGGCCCAGGACCCGACAACCCGCCGTATTTGGTACGGGATCGCCACGGCTCACGACTTCGAGAGCCATGACGGAATGACGGAGGAGCGCCTCTATCAGAAGCTCTTCTCCACGCATTTCGGTCACCTCGCGATCATCGGCCTGTGGGTTTCGGGAAACCTGTTCCACATCGCCTGGCAGGGCAACTTCGAGCAGTGGGTCGTCGACCCTCTGCACGTCAGCCCCATCGCTCACGCAATCTGGGATCCCCACTTTGGTGAAGGCGCTATCAAGGCCTTCACCCAGGCGGGAGCCTCCTCACCGGTGAACATTGCGTACTCCGGTCTGTACCACTGGTGGTACACGATCGGCATGCGCACCAACTCAGAGCTGTATCAGGGCTCCATCTTCATGATGATCCTGTCGGCCTGGGCTCTGTTTGCCGGCTGGCTGCACCTGCAGCCGAAGTTCCGCCCCTCCCTCGCCTGGTTCAAGAACGCTGAGTCGCGCCTGAACCACCACCTTGCTGTTCTGTTTGGATTCAGTTCGATTGCCTGGACCGGTCATCTGGTCCACGTCGCAATTCCTGAAGCTCGCGGGCAGCACGTTGGTTGGGACAACTTCCTCAACGTTCTCCCTCACCCCGCCGGTCTAGGACCTTTCTTCACCGGTAACTGGGGTGTCTATGCCCAGAACCCTGATGCATTGACTCAGGCGTTCGGCAGTTCTGAAGGAGCGGGTACCGCAATCCTCACTTTCCTCGGTGGCTTCCATCCGCAGAGTGAAGCGTTGTGGCTCACAGATATCGCTCACCACCATCTGGCTATCGGTTGCCTCTTCGTGATCGCCGGCCACATGTATCGCACCAATTTTGGTATTGGTCACTCCATCAAGGAGATCCTCGAAACCCACAACCCGCCGAAGGGCACCCCTGGTGACCTCGGTGCTGGCCATAAAGGTCTCTACGACACCCTCAACAACAGCCTGCACTTCCAGCTTGGTCTGGCTCTCGCCTCCTTGGGCGTGGTGACCAGCCTCGTTGCGCAGCACATGTACGCGATGCCCTCGTACGCCTTCATTTCGAAGGCCTATACGACTCAGGCAGCCTTGTACACCCATCACCAGTACATCGCCATCGCGCTGATGTGTGGTGCCTTCGCCCACGGTGCGATCTTCTTCATCCGTGACTACGACCCCGAAGCCAACAAGGACAACGTCCTGGCTCGGATGCGCGAGCACAAGGAAGCAATCATCAGCCACCTGAGCTGGGTCTCCCTCTTCCTCGGTTTCCACACCCTCGGCCTCTACGTTCACAACGACGTGGTCGTGGCTTTCGGTACCCCTGAGAAGCAGATCCTTGTTGAGCCCGTCTTCGCCCAGTTCGTACAGGCAGCCTCTGGCAAGGCCATGTATGGAATGGACGTTCTGCTCTCCAATGCGTCGAGCTCAGCCAGCCTTGCTTCCCAGAACATTCCTGGAGATCACTACTGGTTAGACGCCATCAACGGCAACACCGATGTGTTCCTGCCCATCGGTCCTGGTGACTTCCTGGTTCACCACGCCATCGCTCTGGGTCTGCACACCACCACCCTCATCCTTGTGAAGGGTGCTCTGGATGCCCGTGGCTCCAAGCTGATGCCAGACAAGAAGGACTTCGGTTACTCCTTCCCCTGCGATGGACCCGGTCGAGGCGGCACCTGCGATATCTCTGCTTGGGACGCCTTCTATCTGGCCGTCTTCTGGGCTTTGAACACCGTGGGTTGGCTGACCTTCTACTGGCACTGGAAACACCTTGCCATCTGGTCCGGCAACGTTGCCCAGTTCAACGAGTCGAGTACCTATCTGATGGGTTGGTTCCGTGATTACCTCTGGCTCAACTCCTCACAGTTGATCAACGGTTACAACCCCTTTGGCAGCAATAACCTTGCTGTATGGGCCTGGATGTTCCTGTTCGGTCACCTCGTTTGGGCAACTGGTTTCATGTTCCTGATCTCCTGGAGGGGGTACTGGCAGGAACTGATCGAAACCATCGTCTGGGCACACCAGCGCAGCCCCATCGCCAACATGATGGGTTATCGCGATAAGCCTGTTGCTCTTTCGATTGTTCAAGCCCGTGTTGTTGGTCTCGCCCACTTCACGGTCGGCTACGTGCTCACGTACGCCGCCTTCCTGATTGCATCGACTTCAGGCAAGTTCGGCTGATCATCCCCAGCCCAACCGTTTGAACAACGAGTCGTTCCTCGTTCCCGCCCGTCCGGTAAACCGGACGGGTTTTTTTATGCTCAAGGCGTTCAAGGGCTGTCATGTCGGATCAGTGGACCCGGTTTCAACGGAACCTCGGGGTCTGGCAGGGAAGTTTCACCACGTTTGATCAGCTTCTGCAGCTGAAGCATGTTCAGCCCTCCGAACTGACGTTGTCTTTGGCTCCGTCTGGCTCAAGTATTGAGCTCTCACTGCTCTTCTGGTCCAAGCAGGACGCAGCCACCCTTGCTGCACCAGTTGCTTCACCAGCGGGTGATCCGGTCAAGCGGATCAGCCAACACTTCAGTGGTCTTCAACCTGAACTCTGTTTCTTTCCCACAGGGAGTTTTTGTCGAGGGTCGCTCTTCATTGCGCCTGTTCCTCGGGCCTGGTCGTGTCCATTTGCCGAATTCGGCTTTCTTGCCCAAGACAGGCGTCACCGCCTTGTTCTGCTCTGGGATGGTTCAGGGCGAATGGATCGCATCGTTTTGATTCGTGAGTTTCGAGCCGGTTGCAAGGTTGAGGAGCGTCCGGCATTTGAGCCTGAGATGCTCTTGGGTGACTGGTTCTTGGAGGAGACCAATCGGATCTCAGGCCATGGCGAGGACCATGCGACCTTCACCCGTCCTGGAATGAGGCTGGAAGCGGACGATCTCGAAGGCCTCATCGCTCTTCCCGATGGTGGGGCCATTCGAGCTCCCAAGACTCTGGGCGATCAGGCTGAACTGGTCATTGAGGCATGGTGGTGTGCCGGTTCCGATCGCATCGAAAAAATCGTTCGGCGCTACGACGCGAAAGGCAGCTGGGTTGGTGCCGACCACCAGCTCTTGACGCGTGGATGAGCCCCCAGCATTCAGGGATTGATTGAATGTTGGCCCTTGCTACTCGATCGACTGAAGGCGATATCCAAGGTGCGTAGGTAGGTATGCAAACCAGCGTCCTGAATGGGCAAAACGTAGGCATCAGCGCCGGATTCATTGTGGTGTGAATGCCAATATCCCGGAGGAGTCACGAAGGCGGCTCCAGCAACCCAGTCCTCCCGATGCCCGTTGCGAATCATTCCGTCGCCATCGAGCTCCGTACCGATCAGGGTGTAGCAGCCCGGTTTGCAGGCCACTGCGAAATCCAAGGCGATCGACTGGTGTCGATGCGGGCGTTGAACCTGCCCCGCCGGAAGAATGCCGAGCATTGCCCACAAGGTATGGGTCACGGTTCGTGTTTGCGGGAATGCATTGTTTCCAAGCAGCACACTCACACGGTTGGCATTCGCACCCCGGGGATTGCGGGCTATGGCGTCCAGTTCAGCCCTGGCGTCACGGTGGCTGTAGAAGCAAGGCTCAAAGATCGGTTTCACGGTGCTGACGCCGAGATACCGCAGCAGAGGAGCGTCATGCACCCAGTACAGACCGGCAGTTGAATCACTGCTGTGAATCGCTTCCCCACCTGCCGGCAGAACGAAGGTGTCGCCGGCTGCCCAGTGGAAGGTGTGCCCGCATGCTTGGCTGATGCCTTCGCCTCGCGCCACGAAGAACAGCTGGCTTGTGGCATCGGCACTGGTGCGCAGAGAGTCTCCGTCCAGTCGGATGAAGTTGCCACATAGCGATGGTCCTGTGGCGGGTCCTTCGCAATCAAGTTCCTCGCTCAAATCAAGTGGCTTGAGTTCTGTTCCTGCCTGATCAAAGAAGCTGGCGGGAAAACAGCTATAGGGGATTCTGCTGATCAATCCCTTCCGCAGAGGGTTGGCAGCCGAGCTGTAGTCGAAGAACTGGGCCTGGGAGCTGGTGGGAGTTCCCGCCTGCTTGGTGAACGTCATCTCGCTTCCAGCACACTGCGTCAGCGACGCTTAAGCGCTGAACATTAGTGTGCGACTGCAACGAGCTCTTGAGATTATTGATGCCGTTGCCGCTGACTCTTGAGACCAGCAGGCTCATTCAGATTCCCGGCGCTTGAGCAGGAGATAGACCGGCGGAACCACGAAGAGCGATAAACCAGAGGACACCAGCAGTCCGCTGAAAACCACGGTGCCGATGCTGACCCGACTTGCAGCTCCGGCTCCGCTGGCCAGCAGCAGGGGCAGGAATCCCGCCAATGAGGTGATCGCCGTCAACAGGATTGGGCGTATTCGGTTCACGGCAGCATCAAGAATCGCCTCCTGGACCTTCATCCCGGCAGCCCGGCGCTGATTGGCGAATTCCACGATCAGGATGCCGTTTTTGGCCGCAAGACTCACCAGCACCAACAGGCCCATCTGCCCATAAACATCCAGTGGTAGACCACGCAACTGCAGTCCGATCAAGGCCCCCAGCAACGCGATCGGAACGGTCAAGAGGATGATCAATGGATCGAGAAAACTCTCATAAAGCGCGGCCAGCAACAGGTAAACCACCACAACGCCCAGGCCGAACAGCAGCCAGGTGACGCCAGCCGCCTCGCGCTCTTCACGGGCCAGACCCGTGAATCTCAAGCCGATGTTCTGGCCAGCGACCTGCTCACCGGCACGGTTCAGCCCTTGAAGGGCTTCACCGCTGCTCACTCCTGCCGCAGGCACGGCGGTCACGCTGATGGCCCGCTTGAGATCGAAGTGACGGATGCTGTTGGCACCCTCCGTGCGCTGCAGGCTGGCGAAGTTGTTCACAGAGAGCAGGTCACCCTGGCGATTGCGCACCATCAGTCCAGAGAGATCGTCTGGCCGACTTCGATCCCGCCCGTCAAGCTGAACAACGATGCTTCGGATCTGTCCCCCCTCGAAGGTGTCGTCGATGTAGCGGCCGCCAATTGCTGTGCCGATATCCCGAAGCGTGGCCCCCACATCCAGGTCCAGCGCAGCCATCTGGTCACGGTCCAACGTCAGCTGCCAGCGGGGTGCGCTGGCATCGAAGCGCGTGCTGACTCGCTCGAAGCTGCCGCTTGCCTCGGCCACGCCGATGAACCGTTGAGCCAAAGCCTCGAACTCCGGCAGGCTCAGCCTTCCGCTGCTGCGGTCCATCAGTTCCAGCTGTAACCCGGCTTCACTGCTGAACCCGCCCACCGTCGGTGGCGTGGTGACCACCACCTTGGCGGTGTCGATTTGATTTCTGAGCTCTCTCGCCAGGCGGCGTTTCACCGCCGCGCTGCTTTGATCGCTGCGAGGTCGCTGCTCCAATGGTTGGAGTCTGAGATAAAACGAGCCACGGTCTTCGCCGCTCTGACCGAAGGAGTTGCCGGCGTAGAAGTTGCCGGTGCGCACCTGAGGCTCCTTCGCAACCACCTGGCGAATGCTGTCCATCACCGCAAGGCTGCGCTCGAGGCTGGCGCCTTCCGGCAGGGTGAAATAGCCACGGATTTGCCCTTGATCCTCATTGGGAATAAAGGACGTGGGCATCGCCGCCAGGCCCGTGGCCGTGATCAGCAGCCCTGCGGTCAGCAGGCCAGCCACCAGGGGCCCTCGACGCAACCATTGCTGGAGCATCTGGTGGTAGTTCCTCTGCAGGCTTTGCATTCCCACCTGCAGATGTGAGCTGATTCGGTGCAGCAGGCCGGGCAGGCACCCATCTCTTGGCCCCAGCACCCGGGCGCAGGCCATGGGAGTGAATGACAGGGCATTCAAGGTGGAGAAGAGGATGGCGCCGCCGATGGCCAGGGCAATCGGTTCGTAGAGCCTGCCGATCGAGCCTGGAATCAGCAGCACCGGAACGAACACCGCCGCCAGCACCAGTGAGGTGGCCACCACGGGGCCCGCCAGTTCCGCCATGGCATCATCTGCCGCTTGCAGGGGATCAGCGCCCCGCTCAATCCGCCCAGCGATGTCTTCACTCACCACGATCGCGTCATCGACCACGATCCCCGTGGCGAGCACTAGGCCGAACAGGATCAAGCTGTTGAGGTTGCTGCCGCTCAGGCGCACCAGCGTGAGACTTCCGATCAGGGCGACCGGCACGGCGATGCCGGGGATCATGGCCAGTCGCCAGCGCCCGAGCACCAGCACCAGCACCGCCAGGACCAGCAGGACGGCATCACGCAGTGTGGCGACGGTGCGCTGGAGGTTGTCCTGCACGGTGTCGGCAGCGTCGACAATCATCGACACCTCGATACCTGGGGGAAAGCTTCGCTCGAGCCGTTTCAGCTCCTGTCGAACGCTCTGGCTCACCTGCAGGGCATTGGCACCATCCCGTTGGTAGAGCCCGACTGCGACTGATCGTTCCCCATCAAGATTCATGGCCTGGCTGCCGTAGCTGCGCTGCCCCAGATCCACACGTCCAACATCCTTCAACCGCAGCAGGCCGCCGTTCTCCAGTTGCCGCAGAACCAGGTTCTCCAGTTCACTGCGACTGCGAAGCCGACCTTCTGCTTCCACCGGAAGGCTGATCAGCTGTCCGCTGTCAGCTGGGGCTGCGCCAAGGCTGCCGATCGCGGCGAGCACGTTCTGCTCTGCCAAGGCCCGACTCACATCGGAGCTGGTGAGGTTGACCTGCTCCAGTCGGTTCGGATCCAGCCACACGCGAAAGGAGAGCTCGCTGCTGCCGAACACCTGAACATCTCCAACTCCGGAGATGGTGAGGAGGGAGTCGCGCACGGTCTCTCCCAGCCAGCCGCTCAGAAATGTGGGTTCGTACTGATTCGGCGGGTGGCTGAAGCCCATGATCATCAGCAGATCGTTGGATGACCGTCGTACCCGCAGTCCTTCACGACTGACGGTTTGGGGCAAGCGGCGGCTGGCAAGGTTCACCTCGTTCTGAACCTTGATCGCATTCAGTTCGGGGTCACCACTGCTAAAGCGAAGGCTGAGGCTGGCGCCGCCCTGGCGGCTGCTGGAGCTGATGCTTTCCAGCCCTTCGAGGCCATTGAGCTGCTGTTCGAGCACGGCAGTGACGCTCTGCTCCACCACTTCGGGAGATGCGGCAGGAAATCTGGCGCTCACGCTGATGCGCGTCGGCGCCAACGGGGGCAGGTCTTCCAACCCCAATCCGGTGAGGGCCACCAAGCCACCCAGCAGGATCAGCAGGCTGCAGACG